>JBJTVM010000126.1:0-5786 GCA_046081205.1 Pseudanabaena sp.
TAAAATTATTTTGACTGAAAGCTCCCATATAATTTTAGCTAGTTTACCCTAACTAAAACTTTCACTAGCTTTTGATGGACTGCTAGTAGAATTCTCATTATGAAAACGATTTTGATGTTTCCAGCGCCTTCAACGTTGGAAACACCAAAATCGTTTTTTTAAGCCCGCCAGCGGCGGGCTTAAAAAAACGATTTTGGTGTTTCCAACGTTGAAGGCGCTGGAAACATCAAGATCGTTTTCATAATGAGAATTGCTACTAGCAGTCCATCAAAAGCTAGTGAAAGTTTTAGTTAGGGTAAACTAGCTAAAATTATATGGGAGCTTTCAGTCAAAATAATTTTATGAGCGATCGCCTATCATCTCCTAATCTTCAAAAATTCCGAAAACTATCGCTCAAATTCATTCTGATAAGTCAGTTTGTGATTTTGATTGCTGGCATATCAGGATTGATGGCGTGGCTGTCTTGGCGCAGTGAGCAGGAGATGATCGCCAACCTCGTCGGACAACTGCAAAACAAAGTTAGCGATCGCATCAAGGAAAAGCTCTCTTCTTATCTGGAAACCCCACACTTAATCAATAAAATTAATGCCGATGCAGTGCGGCAAGGAAGCTTAAAAATTCAAGGTCGAGCTAGTGAGATCTATCTCTGGAATCAGATTCAGAACTTTCCTACAGTTAGTTGGATCTATTATGGAGGCGAAAATCAGGGAGAATTTTTGGGGATTGCTCGTCTAGATAAAGAGCAACATTCAGAAAAATCTTTTCAACTAGCAATTAGTCAACTAGCAATAAATAATGATGGTTTTCAGCGTCACTATTACAACCTAGATTCGCAAGGAAATCGTCTTGAGCTTCAAGGAAAGCCTAAGTTCTATGATGCGCGTCAACGCCTTTGGTATCAAGCCGCTTTAAAAACAGATCAACCCATTTGGAGTCCAATTTACCAAGATTCCACTTTACCTGAACAAGTAATCACAGCTAGTCTGCCTGTCTATAACCCTAGCGGAGAAAGAATAGGAGTCTTAGGTGCAGATTTGTCTCTAGGAAATATCAGCCAATTCTTAAGTGGGTTACAAATTGGCAAGTCTGGAGAGGCTTTTATTTTAGAACCTTCAGGACTATTGGTAGCTAGCTCGACTGAAAAAAATCCCTATGAAACTAGCAGTGATCAACAAAAAATCCAGAGATTGTCTGTTAAGAATATTCAGCAAAAAACGATTCAAGATTCGGTGGGGTATCTAGAAAAACAAGTTGGCAGTTTAGATAAAATCACCACTGAGCAGAATTTAGAGTTTTCAGTTGAGGGGAAAAATATTTTTCTTAAGGTGTTGCCCTACCGCGATGAACGTGGAATTAACTGGTTAATCGCTATAGTAATGCCCGAATCTGACTTTACAGAACAAATTGATGTCAATCGGCAAAATACCATTTTGCTCATTTGCCTATCACTAGCTGGGGCGATCGCTTTAGGTATTTTCACGACTCAATATATTAATAAATCATTACGCCGTTTAACTTTGGCAAGTCAAGCTTTGGCAAATGGTGAGTTAGATCGAGAAGTTCCCTCAACAGCAATTGCGGAGTTGAATCTTCTCTCGAATTCCTTTAATCAAATGGCGACACAGTTAAAGCAATCTTTTGGGGAACTGGGCAAAATTAATGAAAACTTGGAATTGCGAATCCGTGAGAGAGTAGCAGAATTACAAGAATCTGAAAGTAAGTTTAGGAACTTAGTGTCCAATTTTTCAGGTATTGTTTATCGTTGTAATTGCGATGCTAATTGGACAATGGTGTTCATTGGTGGGGCAGTTACAGAGCTAACAGGCTATCTTACTGAAGAATTTATTGCTAATCAAGTTCGTAGTTGGACAAGTATTGTTCATCCTGAAGATCGCGAAACTGTAAAAAGAGTTATCAATGAAAGCTTAACTTGTCATGAACCCTTTATTTTGGAATATCGAATTATCGATTCCCAAGGTACTATTCGCTGGCTATATGAAAAAGGGCAGGGAATATTTACAGCAGAGAATCAATTATTGTGGATTGATGGTGCGATTTTTGATATTAGTGATCGCAAACAAGTCGAATCAGAGCTTTTAGAACGTGTGCATTTATCAATTTTGATGGCAGAAATTGGTTCTGCTTCTACACAGCTAAATACATTAGAAGAAGTTCTCCAAGCCTTTGTCGAATCCCTATGGCGACATATGAATATCTCCTTTGTCCAGATTTGGACAATCAATGCTTTTGGCAATGACTTAAATTTACAAGTAAGTGCAGGAAACTATAACAAATCAGATAGCGATCGCCTCAGTAATCTCATCAGCAGAGAGCAAATATGGTCAATTACCCAAGGAATGTTCCAGCCGCTCTTAACTGATCAAATTTTGGCAGATTTAAGCGAATCCGATCGATTGTGGTTGCAAGAGCAAGGAATTATTTCGTTAGTAGGGCATCCACTCATTGTTAAAGGTAAAGTCATCGGTGTAATTCTGGTGATATCACAGTTTCATTTAGATACTGATATCCAAAGCATCGACTTGATCGCCAATCCGATCGCTATAGGTATTGATCATAAACAATCCGAAGAGCGACTGAGAGTGACCAATGCGGAAATGAAAGCTTTATTTGCGGCAATGGATGAAGTGATCTTAGTACGCGATCACCTTGGGCGCATTCTCAAAATCCCTCAAACCCGCAGACAATCAGTTTTTCAAGATGCTAGTAAAGTAATTGGCAAACTCCCTTCAGAAATATTTTCTCCTGAGCAAGCTAGCCTCTTCGCAGGTTATGTACAGCAGGTTTTAGAAACACAAAAAGCTTTAAGTGTTGAATATGTTCTCTCTCCTAACGATCAGTCGATTTGGTGGAACGCAAGTATCTCTCCTATTGATGCCGAGACCGTAGTTTGGGTAGCTCGTGATATCACAGAAAGCAAGAGAGTTGAACAACAACTCAAGCAAGCAAAGCAAGCTGCCGAGGCTGCGAGCCAAGCCAAAGGTCAGTTTTTGGCAAGTATGAGCCATGAACTGCGAACACCATTAAACGCGATTTTAGGATTTGCGCAATTAATGGTGCGTGACACCTCACTCAAAGACAATCATCGCTCCTATCTCAAAATCATTCATGACAGTGGTGAACATCTATTGGAATTAATTAATGATGTTTTAGATATGTCAAAGATCGAATCAGGAAGGATTACGCTAAATATCACTAGCTTTGATTTGTATCATCTCCTTGATACATTGGAAAAAATGTTTCGTCTTAAGGTTAATGATAAATCTCTGCAACTACTTTTTAGGCGATCACCTCAAGTCCCACAATGGATTAACACAGACGAAGGAAAACTTCGTCAAATCTTAATTAATTTGTTAAGCAATGCCATAAAATTTACCAATCAAGGCTCAGTAATTCTATCCATTGACATAGATGTAAACGCTCTCCCAGAAACAAGGTCTCAATCAGAATCTCAAGTCCAAGAGAAAACTTCAACTCCAACTATCTTAGAATTTACTGTAGAAGATACGGGTGAAGGAATTCCTGCCAACTATTTAGGAAAAATATTTGAAGCCTTTGAACAGACGGAGCTAGGCAAGAGAACTGCAGAAGGAACAGGGCTAGGGTTGCCCATTAGTCATAAATTTGCTCAATTTATGGGAGGTGAGATTACAGTTAGCAGTCAGTTGGGAGTGGGCAGCACTTTTAGGGTTTATCTTCCCATTAATGTGTCATCATCTCCTGTGCCATTAAGACAAACTAGCGATCGCTATATTATCAGTTTAGCCCCCCACCAGTCAGAATATCGGCTTCTAGTCGTAGAAGATCGATGGGAAAGTCGGCAGTTATTAGTAAAAATTCTAGAAGCAGTAGGATTCAAAGTCCGCGAAGCTGAAAATGGGGCTGAGGCGATCACCATTTGGGAAGAATGGCAACCACATCTAATCTGGATGGATATGCGGATGCCAGTAATGGATGGCTATGAAGCCACACGCCAAATCAAATCCCATTTAAAAGGACAAGCCACTGTGATTATTGCCTTAACGGCAAGTGCCTTGGAAGAAGAAAAAGCAATTATCCTTTCAGCAGGCTGTGATGATTTTGTGCGCAAGCCTTTTCGAGAGGCACTTATTTTCGATAAATTAGCTCAATATCTAGGTGTAACTTACTTATATGAAGATGAAAGCAACCGACAACTCATTGATAGAGATCCAGAAGATTTAGAAACTTTAGCCACTAATCTGAAAATCTATTTATCGCAAATGCCTGAAAGTTGGATTAGACATCTTCATCATGCTGCTACCCTTGCTGACAATGACTTAATTAATGAATTAATCAAATCTATACCAGAAAGTAATACCGTTTTAATTCATTCTTTAATCAGTCTTGTCGATAATTTTTGTTACAATCAAATTATGATCTCTTCACAGCAAGCATTTAACAAATAGTTAAACGATCGCCATAAGGATACGGCTAAATAATGACTAGAAATTATAGTGGCGATATATTAATAGTCGATGACATGCCGAATAACTTGCGCTTTTTATCGACAACTTTAGCAGAGCAAGGCTATAAAGTCCGTAGTGTCACTGAAGGGTTAATGGCATTGACTGTAGCCCAAGCAGCTAAGCCAGACTTAATTTTACTAGACATTATGATGCCTAATATCGATGGCTATGAAGTGTGTCAGCGACTAAAAGCCAACGAGCAAACCTGTGATATTCCTGTAATTTTCTTAAGTGCTTTGGATGAAGTCCTAGACAAAGTAAAAGCTTTCAGTGTTGGCGGTGTAGACTATATCACCAAGCCATTTCAGCTAGAAGAAGTCCTAGCTCGTATCCAAACCCATTTAAGTTTAAGATCCGCGCAAAAGGAAATTAGTCAACTAAATGCTGAACTAGAACAGCGGGTACGCCAGAGAACAGCCCAATTAGAGCAGGAAATAGCCGAGCGCCTACAAGTCCAAGAGCGATTATTGCATTTAGCCTTGCACGATGTGCTTACGGGACTACCCAATCGAACTTGGTTTATGAAACGCTTGGAGCAGTTATTGCAACAAGTTAACCAACAGTCAGGTTAACATTTTGCAGTTTTATTCCTAGACTGCGATCGCTTTCAAGCAGTTAACGACTCTCTGGGCCACTTAGTGGGTGATCAGCTATTAGTATCAATCTCCCGAAGAATCGAACTTTGCTTGCGTCCAGGTACAATGCTTTGTCGGTTGGGAGGTGATGAGTTTGCCATCCTATTGCAAGATACTGAAAAAACTTCTGATGCAATCAAAGTTGCTAATAGCATCTTGAATGAGATAGCAGCACCCTTTCACATTTGCGAATATCAAGTATTTACAAATGTCAGTATTGGCATTGTCATGGGTAGTGATATTTATAAGCAACCCGAGCATATTTTACGCGATGCTGATACAGCTATGTATCGGGCTAAAGCAAATGGCAAAGCTTGCTATCAAATGTTTGAACAAACTATGCATAGCCGTGCAATGCATAATTTTCAGCTAGAATCCGATCTTAGACATGCCCTAGAACGCCATGAATTGGTTGCTTATTATCAGCCGATTATTAATTTAAGTAACAACCAAATAGATTCTTTTGAGGCGTTAGTGCGGTGGAATCATTCTGAAAAAGGGCTAATTAATAGACCTGTTGGGAAATAAAAGCAAAGTTTAGAGCAGATTTCACTCTTTCTATCCACTTTTAAGCAGAATCTAAATATAAGTTCCATAAGCCAGCCGCATTCAACATGAGACGGTCATCAAAATCAGGTACACGATT
>JBJTVM010000127.1:0-11138 GCA_046081205.1 Pseudanabaena sp.
TTTTAGCCTTATATCATAATCACAATCATTTTTTTGGGTTTAACAAAGAAAATATAATAAATAAAAAAAGAAAAAGGAGGTAATTACTTAAGTAATTGCCTCCTTTTGTTGTAAAGTCCTAAATCTTGCTAGTCAACTTAGTAAGCAACTGATTAGAACGCTGCAAGAAGCCCTTCATGCTGTCAGCATCAAAGCTCTTTTGAGCCATCAGCGCCAAATCATAGACATGGGTACAAATCAGGTTTGCAAGATCAGTAGATTCTGATTTACCACCAACTAAAACTTGACTGCTATCAAACTCAATCAATTTCTGCATTAATGGATGGGCAGTATTTACCAGCAGCACATGATCTTCAGGGAAGCTCACCGTACCTTGTTGCATCAACGCCATCATTTCTTGCATCCGACGGGCAGATTCTGGCAATAGAATGATGGCAGGTGGCGCAGAAGCCGCATCTTCCGCCTTAATAGCCTCAGTGCGAATTACCAATTTTGGTTTATTCAAAGCGTCACGGAAGATATCTTGGAGATGATCGCTTTTAGTTTTATTGGTTTTCGGATCGACAATTTCGGTTTTTGATTCCTTGTCAACGAGGCGATCGTCGATTTCGGCATCAACCCGCGCAAATTTAATATCTTTAAATTCACGCTCAAGGAAGTTGATGAAGTGGCTATCGATAAATGAATCAAAAGTCAGAACTTCTAAGCCTTGGTTTTTATGCAATTCTACATAAGTACCTTGAGCGATCGGATCGGAAGTGTAGAAGACTTGATTTTCGTGTTTTTCTTTGTTGCGTTCTAGATAGGCTTGTAAAGTAGTGTAATTGCCACTTTCGCTCTTGACTGCTTCATCTTCGCTAGTGGTGGCATACACCAAAATTTCTTTGACTTGCTGATAGAACTTATCGCTATTCATGGAGCCAAACTTCATGAAGATGCTGATATCTTGCCAACATTTCAGAAATTCTTCGCGCGAGTCGCTGTAGAGGGCGGTGAGGCGATCGCCTACTTTCTTGGCAATAAAGTCTTGGATCTTGCGAACCTTAGGATCACCTTGTAAAAAGCTGCGTGATACGTTCAGAGGAATATCAGTACTATCGATCGCCCCACGTAAAGGCATCAAGAACTTGGGAATGACATCGTCGCAATTGTCGCTGACAAAAACATGATTACAGAACAACTTGATTTGCCCTCGATTGGGATCAATATCCGCCTTCATTTTGGGGAAATAAAGAATTCCCTTAATTACGAATGGATAATCTGTATTTAGATGAATCCAGAATAAAGGATCATCTTGGTAAGGATAGAGATAACGATAGAACTCTAAATATTCTTCATTGGTAACTGATTTAGGAGACTTGTCCCAGAGCGCTGTTTGCTTGTTGATGACTTCATCATTGAGTTTGATCGGCACGGGCATAAAGTCGCAATAGTTGCGAATCATCCGTTTGATCGATGCTTCTTCTAGATACTCCTCAGCATCTTCTTGCAGGGTCAAGGTGATCGTTGTACCGACATTAGGGCGATCGCTGTCATCAAGTGTAAATGTAGTCGAGCCATCACAGGACCAATGGACTGCTCCAGCATCCTCTTTATAGGATTTCGTATCAATTTCAACATTACTCGCCACCATAAATGACGAATAAAAACCTAAACCAAAGTTACCAATAATTTGTTGATCTCCAGTACCACTGCTAGCGTACTTAGTGGCAAATTCTTGGGCACTAGAAAAAGCGACTTGATTAATATATTTTTTTACTTCATCCGCAGTCATACCGATGCCCGTATCGGCGATCGCTAATGTCTTTTTCTCTTTATCAATTGTGACAACAATTTCGGGATCGGCGGAGTGATTAGTCTCGCCAGCGTAAGAAACCATCTTGAGTTTGCTAATGGCATCTACGGCATTAGAGATCAATTCCCGCAAGAAGATATCTCGCTCTGAATATAAAGCCTTCTTGATAATGGGAAAGATATTCTCGGTATGAATGCTGATCGTTCCCTGCTCTTGCATATCTCGCAAAGCTCCTAATTGTTACTAAATGTATTGCTAAATGTTGCTGAATTGTTAATCAAGCCTGATTATACCGAACCAATAGCAACATCAAATCTCACAGTGTTGTCGCGTTCTCCGTACCTTTGCAGTAAAAATTTGGCGCTTAATGCCAAATTTTTACTTTGTTTTTGCTTAGGTTTATGCATGGTTTTATGAAGGTTTGCAAAGTAAATCTATACATTTTTGTAACTCTAGTTGAAAAACATGATTTGCTCCTCTATTGTGTTACAAGCACTTTTGAATCAAACATATACAGATATGGTGATCGCAGCAGTTATCTACATCTCAGTGTCTGTACTTTTAGTAATAAGTGCAGGTATATTCTTTGTTAAAGCTATCCAGTCTTTAATTGGCAAAAAACAAACATCAAGTTACAAGCGTACAGAACAAGTAATGTTTTTACGCCCCACTTCCAAAGATGCTTTAACTATTTCCAACCGACGCGAAGAAATCATTGCTATGCTGGAACGGCAATTCGCTAGTAGCCCATCATCTGACTCCTAGCAATATGAATAAGTAGGAGCAAAGATGACCGTTGAATTCCCTATCTCCACTGGAGAGGCAGACTATGTGGCCCGCCGCAAACAACTGCGAAAACAACGCCGACTTCGCATCTTACAACGTATTTGGCAGTTAACATTCATCACGGCACTTACAGGCGCGATGCTTTGGATTGCCATGCTCCCAGAGTGGCAATTACGAAGTGCTAATCAAATTGAAATAGAGGGAAATAACCTCCTTTCTAAAGAAACCATCAAAAAATCTTTGGCGATTCAATATCCCCAATCAATTTTTCAAATCCAACCCCAAGCGATCGCCACCCAATTAGAGGCTAATGCTCCAGTTTCAAAAGTTTTAGTCTCACGCACTATTTTCCCCTCTAAGTTAACTATTCAAGTCCATGAACGCCTGCCGATTGCTAATTCTACACGTAAAGGTCAACAAGGTTTTCTAGATGCCGAAGGTATATGGGTGCCGGCGAAAGCTTATCCTTCAAACATAACAAAACCCAATCTCGTGATCTTAGAACCAAACAATCGATCAATTAGTCAATGGTCAACGCTATATCGCCAAATTAGCCAGAGTCAAGTCAAAATTTCTCAAGTTGATGCACGCGATGAATCAAATCTAATTTTGACTACGGAGCTAGGACTGGTATATTTTGGCACATACAAGCCGTCGCTCTTTATCACACAGTTAGAGACGCTTGATCGGCTCAGGACATTACCCGAAAAACTGAAATCAAAAAGTTTTAGACATATTGATGTCAGCCAACCTAGTAATCCAATTTTAGAACTGAACATGCCAACAAAAGATAAATCTTCTGAAACAAAATCCTAAATTGTCGTTTTAAGGCTATTATTATTCTTTTCTGGTAGGTTTAAACTGTTACTCGGACTTCTGCCTCGAATGTGGTTTAAGCTTAGCGAAATCTAGAGAGCATCAGCAAAACGATTCTATTTATGACTTCCCTTGATAAATGACATCTCAAAATGATTGGTCAAATTTGGACTCAAATGGTTCGGAAAACGGAGAATTAGACGTGCAAATGGATGAACTTTCTGAGTTTTCAAATAACTCTAGACTACACCTAAGTCACTCTCACAATCGTATGAAGCAGCAGTTAGGCGTTGATACAAAAGCGGATAATATCATGTTGGGCAGTGTTGCAAAAATTAAGGTAATTGGTGTTGGTGGCGGTGGCGGCAACGCTGTAAATCGCATGATCGCGAGTGATGTGGTAGGCGTAGAGTTCTGGTCGTTTAATACCGATGCTCAAGCCCTACTTCAATCATCTGCTTCTAAGCGCTTTCAGATGGGGCAAAAACTGACCAGAGGTTTAGGTGCTGGTGGTAATCCTGCGATCGGTCAGAAAGCCGCCGAAGAGTCTCGTGATGATATAACTGCTGCTGTTGAAGGAGCCGACTTAGTATTTATTACCGCAGGTATGGGGGGCGGCACTGGCACAGGAGCTGCACCAATCATCGCTGAGGTTGCCAAAGAAGCAGGTGCATTGACAGTTGGGATAGTTACACGTCCGTTTACCTTTGAAGGGAGACGACGTGGACAGCAAGCCGAAGAGGGTATAGCTGGTTTACAAAGTCGTGTTGACACCCTGATTGTGATCCCCAACGATAAGCTACTCTCCGTAATATCTGAGCAAACACCAGTACAAGAAGCTTTCAGAGTTGCAGATGACATCCTGCGTCAGGGTGTTCAGGGCATATCAGACATCATAATGATCCCCGGACTAGTTAACGTTGACTTTGCCGATATTCGAGCTGTTATGGCAGATGCAGGCTCAGCAATGATGGGTATTGGCATCGGTTCAGGCAAATCTAGAGCCAGAGAAGCTGCCATGACAGCGATTTCTTCACCTTTATTAGAAACATCCGTCGAAGGAGCAAGTGGGGTCGTCTTTAACATTACAGGTGGCGAAGATATGACTCTGCATGAGGTCAATGCAGCAGCCGAGACAATTTACGAGGTAGTTGATCAAAATGCCAATATTATTTTTGGGGCAGTGATTGATCCAAAGTTAGATGGAGAGATTCGGATTACAGTTATTGCTACAGGTTTTGCACCTAAAACTCATCCAGCGATCCCACCACAAATTTCTAAAAAAGTGCAACCTTTACCACCTACCCCGACAACTAGAAGTTCAACCTCTGCCACGCCTCCTACATCTCAATCTGAGATCAAACTTAGTAAGCCAGGACTAGATATCCCAGATTTTTTGCAGCGCCGCCGTCCACCTAAATAAAAGTCATTAATTTAGAGGCTATGCTTCTGAGTTAATGGCTTTTATTTTATTTTGTCTGAAAAAATATCTAATTTAATCATAAACAGATCGTGCGAATACCGGATTAAGCCTGACAATAGAATGATGGCTATGTTACCTCCTGATAAATTGCAGTGACAAACTTAACGACTACTAGGCATGGACTTCACCGACTACCTTCTTTAAATAGCGGTGAAGACCGACTTAGGCTGTTTGCTGGCTCAGCAAACTTGCCCCTTGCCCAAGAGATTTCCCGTTATTTAGGTATCGAACTAGGGCCTATGGTGCGAAAAAACTTCGCTGACGGGGAAGTCTATGTGCAAGTACAGGAATCGATTAGGGGTTGTGATGTTTATTTGATCCAACCGACCTGTCGCCCTGTTAATGACCATTTGACTGAATTATTGATTATGATCGATGCCTGCCGTCGTGCTTCGGCAAGACAGATCACCGCAGTTATGCCCTACTATGGCTATGCACGGGCTGATCGCAAAACCGCAGGACGCGAGTCCATTACTGCAAAATTAGTTGCAAACTTAATCGTGCAGTCTGGAGCCGATCGCGTGATTGCGATGGATTTACACTCAGCCCAAATTCAAGGATATTTTGATATTCCTTGCGATCATGTTTATGGTTCTCCAGTTTTATTTGACTATCTCAATGAGAAGAAGCTGCCTGACTTGGTGGTGGTTTCACCAGATGTAGGGGGAGTAGCTCGTGCCCGTGCTTTTGCTAAAAAACTGGATGATGCTCCTCTAGCAATTATTGACAAGCGGCGTCAGAGCCATAACGTGGCTGAGGTTATGAATGTGATTGGAGATGTTTCTGGTAAAACGGCTGTCCTTGTTGATGACATGATTGATACGGCTGGCACGATCTATGAAGCAGCTAAGTTATTGCGAAAAGAGGGGGCGCGTCAGGTTTATGCTTGTGCAACCCATGCTATTTTTTCGCCCCCGGCGATTGATCGCTTGTCAAGCGGTGTGTTTGAAGAGGTGATTGTGACTAACTCCACACCAGTGAGACAAGAAAACTATTTTCCTCAATTAAGGGTGTTATCAGTTGCTGATCTACTTGGCGAGACAATCTGGCGCGTCCACGAAGATACTTCTGTAAGCAGCATGTTTAGGTAGGGAGAAACCTTCATGTCTTAAATCAGTAAGTTTTTAGTGTTGTAGTTGTTTTCACCGTTATACTTAATTCAAGAAAATGTGCATTGTGATACAAATTGCAATTATGTAGTAAGTTTAAGTGAGAATATTGATCTTTGTTTCTAGGTAATCTTTCTAATTTTGTGACTTAATTTGACAAATTAGAAATGTTTTCATTGCTTTACTAAGTAACGACTCTGAGGACAATGTACGGTGTACATATACTTTCATTTTGTACATCCCTCTGAAACCTAACACATATCACTCAAATTGATTGTGTGCTGGCATACTTTCTTGAAAGCTTGAGATCGCAAATTGTGACCTCAACTTTTAAAGGTTTGCCTTTTTCGATACTAGTAGGCACAAATGATACTTTATAGATCTTTCTAGCTGTTTGATTTACAGGCTTGATCCCCTGCCTTTTGTAGGAACACAAGCCTTGTAAATCGCTTACTTTAGAAGTACTACATCGCTTTTAAAGTAAGCAGTTTTCATAGGACTGTCTCCCTAACTTTGTCGAGGAAACAGATCTGGCACTTAATAGACTATGAAGCGCTATATAGCCTTTTTCAAGAAAGCGAGGTACAAAAGTTTGTTCCCCGCCGAAGGCGGGGAACAAACCCTTGATTCACTATACTGATAAACGCTATATATACTGTTTTATTTTTGGTTAAAGAGGATATATAAGATTGGCAGACCGTGCTCTTGTTGAAGTCTTTCGCGAAATGAATGGGGGAATGTTTCCACCCATGACGGAAACGTTTGAACGCGGTAAGACAATTTTTTTCCCTGGTGATCCTGCAGAGCGTTTTTACTTTTTAGTTAAAGGCGCAGTAAAACTCTCTAGAGTTTACGAAGCAGGTGAAGAAATTACTGTGGCTCTATTACGAGAAAATAGTGTCTTTGGTGTTTTGTCTTTAATTACTGGTCATCGCTCTGATCGCTTTTATCATGCAGTAGCGTTTACACCTGTGGAGCTGCTATCAGTCCCCATCGATCAAGTAGAGAAAGCTCTTAAAGAAGATCCCGAATTACCGATGGTTTTATTGCGTGGATTGTCATCACGGATTTTACAAACAGAGATGATGATCGAAACGCTTGCCCATCGAGACATGGGATCAAGGCTAGTCAGCTTTTTGTTGATACTCTGTCGTGATTTTGGTTCGCCTTCTAATGATGGAGTGACGATTGATTTGAAGCTATCACATCAAGCGATCGCAGAAGCGATCGGCTCTACGCGAGTAACGGTGACGCGACTGCTTGGCGATTTACGCAAGCAAAAAATGATCGCCATCTCCAAAAAACGAATTACAGTCCATAATCCGATTGAGTTAGGTCAGCAATTTGCTTAAAAAACACTCCCCCAAGGATTAGTTATGCGGCGCAAAGCGCCGCATAACTAATCCTTGGGGGATGTAGCGCCGAAGGGGCTATAAATTCTAAGTTTGTTTCCATAGTGATGATTGGACGAAGCGACGCATCTAGTTGACTAAATCTAACGTGAATTCGATATAGCCATTTGCGCCGCGAAAATGGCGCAAATGGTAAAAACCGCTCTGCGATTTTTACCATTTTGCGCGTTCGTCGAATTGACGTTAATCTAATTGCTGATGCGCTAAGCTGTTTATAGAAAAACATATAAAGAAAGAAATCTAAAATGTACGAGACTTTAAAAATAATTTGGTCTATTGTTGCCATTTGCTTAGTGGTCTTAATTTTATTACATAGTCCCAAAAGTGATGGCTTGGGTGGCTTTAGTGGTCAAGCTCAGCTATTTTCAAGTACTAAAAGTGCCGAAACAGCACTAAATCGGGTGACTTGGTTTTTAACTGCTGCTTTTTTGGGCTTAACAGTAGTTCTTAGTGGTGGTTGGTTTACCACACCGACTGTGACGGCTCCGCCTCCAGCACAAGTTGCACCTGCAACTAATGCTGTACCTAATTCACAGCCAATCCCCTTAAATTTACCCGCGACAACACCTGAAAAGCCTCAGCAATAGTTAAGTTAGGGATATGCGACACGAAGTGTCGCATATCCCTATTTATTGAAATTACCTATTAGTAAAATGTCGGTAACTCTGCCTAAATCTAGTGATCGCACTAGCAATCAGATATTACTTCCATCAATACGGTGGCAAACTTATCGGGCGATCGCAGCATTGCTTTTCCTATCTTAAGTACAAGCGATCTCCAAAATTTTTTGGAACTCAAAAATACAGTTAGAGAGAATGCCTTGATTCGACAAGTACGCGAATGGGCTACATCAAATCGTGTTTAAAAATATACCGAGTGGTGAGTTGAGCAGTGCTTGATCAACTTGAAAGAATAACTCTTTGGTGTTGTCGGAATTAACGATTACGACATCGGCTAGTTCTATTTTTTCGGATTGGGACATTTGACTAGTAATCCTGCGTAATGCTTCAGATTCTGATAAATGATTGCGGTTCATTAGTCTTTGTAATTGTTGCTGGGGATCACAGGCGATTGTCCAAATCTCGGTCACTAAGCTCTCCATTTTAGCTTCAAAAAGTAAAGGTATTACCATAACTACGGTTGATGGGGCGAGGTGATTGGCTCCATGTATTAAGCAATCTTGGACATAGGGATGAATTAGCTGTTCGAGCCATTGACGCTCAAGACTACTATCAAAAACGATTGCCCCCAACTTACGGCGATCAAGATTCCCTTGATCATCAAAAATTAATTTGCTATAGCGATCGCGGAGTTTTGCGAGACGATCGCCTGTTAAAGCTTGGCGGGCATAGAGGTCAGCATCCAGAATTGGCAAGCCATAGGTATGGTGTAAATAATCGGAAACTGTGGTTTTCCCTGTAGCAATGCCTCCTGTGATGCCGATGATGCGTTGTTTCATGTGTTTTAATTCTAATTTGGGGATATCTCGCTAAGCAAAACATCCCCAAATTAGCTTATTTGTGTACCATATGGACTTCACCAATCTCCTTGGATTTACGGCTGCTTCTCTGACGACACTTGCTTTTTTGCCGCAAGTAATCCAAGTTTGGCGATCGCGGTCAACAAAAGATATTTCTTTGCCAATGTTAGTTACTTTTATTACGGGGATTACGCTTTGGTTAATTTATGGGTTGCTGGTTAATGCTGCACCAATTTATGTTGCTAATGGCATCACGCTAATTTTAAATCTCGCAATTTTGCGATTCAAACTAAAGTATGGCTAGTTGCAATAAAAGTTAAAATTCATGAAGCTATCTTGGCTCGCTTTTTACAGCGCTTAGCGCTTACTTAAAACCCAGAAATATTTTTGAAAGTGGCGCTTTGCACCACTTTCAAAAATATTTCCTTACTACTCAAAGCCTCAATAGGCTGTATCTTGCAAGTCCCTAATAGCTATTGCTGGAGAAATTTGTGGAAATTACATCTAAAGTTTATCAAGGTCAGTTTGGTGAATTTACGATTACAAAAGACGATCGCCTTAGCGTAATTATCTATCGCAGTGCTTTGGCGATCGCGGCTTTATGTTTTAGCCTAGGAGCGATGTTAGTGCTACTGCAACCTAACGATCCTAGTGTCTTAAACTGGTTAACTTGGTTATATATTGGGTTTTCCATAGGCTTAGGTGTCGCACTTTGGACGATTCATATTTATCTGGAGTTACTACATCGAGTTTTGCAGATATTTTGGGCGCTTGGGGCGATCGCTTCGGTAGGCGTAGCACTTTATTTCCCCAAACCTTTGGCGATCGCTGCTTATGAGCATCCAATTGCACTGATTGGTGTTGGCTTCAGTTTTGCAGCACTAACAGGAATATTTTTTAAAGAGACTTTTTGTTTTAATCGCTTTGAAACTAAGTTTTTAGTACCTTTAGTTCCTGTGTTAATTCTGGGACATTTAGTGAATTTTTTAACTGTGGCGATCGAGCGAGGTTTTTTAGCTGCTTGGGCGGTTTTGTTTATGATCTTTGCGATTCGTAAAGCAACTCAAGAAATCCCCTCAGACATTGGTGATAAATCAGTATTTGCTTACCTCAAAGCTCAAAAGCAACAAGTAGTTTAATGTAGAGTTTCTAATCAGCGATTCGAGTCAACCTGTGTATTGGTAAACAAAATGAATAAAGCTTTTACTTCTCAGGCGGATGAATGGACAGAGGCGATCGCGACGGTACAGAAACGCTACGATCGCGAATACCGTAATGAGGCTTTTGATTTGCCAGCAGAGGTCGAGTCAATGCCACTATTTCGAGAATGGGTGAGCCACACTTTGTCTAGTAAGATTGCTTCACCATTTTGGGAATTAGCCCAATTTCAAAAAAATCAGCGTTGTTTAGATATTGGTTGTGGGGTTAGCTTTTTAATTTATCCTTGGCGCGACTGGGAAGTTTTTTTTTACGGGCAAGAAATTAGCTTTGTGGCAAAGGAAGCACTGAACTCAAGAGGTTCGCAGCTTAATTCCAAGTTGTTTAAGGGTGTTCAGCTTGGTGCTGCACACAAGCTAAGTTATGAAAATGGATTTTTTGATCGCGTGATTGCTACAGGGTTTAGTAGTTATTACCCCATTGAATACTGGAAGCTAGTTTTGCGTGAGGTAAAGCGGGTATTAAAACCCAATGGAATGCTAATTTTTGATGCGATCGCTCCTGATTTAGAATTTGCCGAAAATTGGGCAATTTTAGAAACCTATTTAGGCTCTGAGGTGTTTCTCACACCGCTTAGTGAAATTACCGAGCTGGTACAGTCGATGGGTGGCAAGATTACCGCTAAAAAAGACGGGTTGCTATTTTGTATGTATCGCGTTCAGTGGTAATTTGTTGGGAGTAGCGCAATGCAACCCTTTCAATAAGTATTTGGTTTTTATTATTTATGTCTGACAATTCTCAAACAACTGGTGCTGATGCGATTGATGTAGCGATCGCGAAGGGCATCGATTTTGATGGCACACCCATTGATCCTAAAAAGCTTGATCTCTACAGCAGTGTGATGGCGCTTGAAGCAGGTCGTCAGCGCAGTGGCGTAACTAATACCATGCGATCGCGCATTGTGCGTATTGGTGCAAAGCATATCCCTCAAGAAGAACTCAATCAAAAATTATTGGATGCAGGCTTTGCCCCATTGAAGGACAAAGACATTGCCTATTTTTATAACAAATAGCTTTTACAGCGCTTTGCACTAAATAAA
>JBJTVM010000128.1:0-5025 GCA_046081205.1 Pseudanabaena sp.
CGGGTCTTCTGGGTTTGAGGGGTAAATTGTATAGTAGTGATACAACATTTGATAGCGTTATTAGTCTCTAACTATTGCTCAGAGAGACTTTTGGCTACTATCAATTGTGCTTATCCCCATGAACTCAGAAGAGCCTTTATACCTAAACATGACTGAATTTATACGTGGAAATTTCTAAAGCAACGTTAGCTTAGGAGCTAGAAACTTGTTGACGCGATCGCACTAACATTCCATGCCTAGGTGCAAAAATCATCGCCGCTAGAAATAGCAAGGTTTGCAGCACCACAATACAGCCCCCCGTCGAACCATCGATATAATAACTGATATAGGTTCCCATCACACTCGAAAACATTCCCGAAGCCATAGCAATCAACATCATGTGATCAAAGCGATCGCTTAATAAATAAGCAGTAGCCCCTGGGGTAATCATCATCGCCACGACTAGAATAATTCCCACAGTTTGCAGTCCTGCAACTGCTGTCAGAGAAAGCAAAGACAGCAAAACGTAGTAAAAGAATGTGGTATTTAACCCAATTGATCGCGCATGGGTGGCATCAAAACAAAACAGAATTAAATCTTTGCGTAATAGTGCTAGGGTTACCAAAGTAATAACACTAATAATCACAGTCTGAACAATATCACTGTCCGCGATTCCAAGGACATTGCCGAAGAGAATATGTCCTAAATCCACCGTACTTTTGACCTTGGAAACCAGCACAACTCCAAAGGCAAATAACCCCGTAAATACTAATCCAATTACCGTATCTTCCTTAATGCGTGTATTAGACTTAATAAACCCGATCGCTATGACTGAACCCACACCAAACACAAAAGCGCCGATCGCGAAGGGAATATTTGCCACATAGGCAAGTACCACCCCTGGTAATACAGCATGGGAAACCGCATCCCCCATTAGCGCCCACCCCTTCAAGATCATGAAGCAAGATAGTGCCGAGCAGACAATTCCGACCAAGGCACTAATCCAAATTGCCTTGACCATAAACCCATATTGCAAGGGTGTCGTAAACCAATTTACTAATTCCATTACTTTTATTCCTACAGTGCTTTGCGCTGACTGAAACCTCAGAAGAAATTTTGAAAGTGGCGCTTCGCACCACTTTCAAAATTTCTTCTGTATCCCTCAAAGCCTAAATAGGCTGTAAGAGTTCTCAAGACTAAAAAAGGCGTAGCCATTTTTAGCCTTGCTGCAACTGACTTTTTGAGCGTGATAAATCGATCACCGAACCGCCAAAAGTACGCGAAAGATTTTCTTCAGTAAATACTTCGGAAGTCTCACCATAGGCAAGAATTGTGCGATTGATGAGCACTACTTGATCGCAAAATGTTGTAATTGAGTCAAGATCATGGGTAGAAATGAGAATCGTATAACCTGCATCACGAAGTTCCATTAGCAAATTAATCATCAACTTCTCAGTTTTGACATCAACCCCTGCAAATGGCTCATCTAGAAGTAAAACATTAGCCTGTTGAGCTAAGGCGCGAGCAAAAAATGTGCGTTTCTTTTGACCACCTGATAGTTCTCCAATTTGCCGATCGCGCATTTCCCACATTTCCACGCGCTCCAAGCTATCACGCACAGCCTGTTTATCTAGCGATCGAGGAATCCGTAAAAAATTCATATAGCCATAGCGTCCCATCATCACCACATCATGGACACTTACAGGAAAGTTCCAATCTACTTCTTCTGCTTGTGGCACATAGGCAACGAGATTATTTCTTTGGACAAGACGGATTGGCAATCCATTAATTAAAACCCTACCGCTCACAGGCTTCACAAAGCCCATCACTGCTTTAAATAGAGTAGATTTACCCGCACCATTCATTCCGACTAAGCCGCAGATTGTCCCTGCTTTGAGTTGGAGTGAAGCTTTATGTAAAGCAACTTGACCATGATAGGCAACAGTTACATTCTCAATATCTATGCTAAATGTATTCATAAATTTTCTCCATTTATTTTGATTTAGAGAGGATTTGATGCGAAGTTCCAAATCCTCTACTGTAAGCCTTTGATTAAAGTATTGACGTTATATTCCAGTAGCTTCAGATAGGTCGGAGTCAGTCCATCGGGGGGAGAGAGAGAATCCACATAAAAGACTCCGCCATACTTTGCGCCAGTTTCTTTCACTACCTGTTGCATCGCCTTATCACTGACTGTACTCTCACAAAATACGGTTGGTATTTGCTTAGCTTTTACGACTTCAATCACTTTTTCGATTTGCTTAGGAGTAGCTTGCTGTTCCGCATTTACTGGCCAAATGTAAACCTCCTTCAATCCATAATCGCGAGCAATATAAGAAAATGCACCTTCACAACTAACGATATAGCGCTTGTCAGTTGGAATTGCCGCGATCTCCTGTTTAAGTTTTGCATCAAGAGCTTGAATTTGCTGACTATAGGCTTGAGCATTAGCATCATAGGTGGCAGTATTTGCAGGATCGATTTTTCCTAATTCTTTGCGGATATTTTCGACATAGATCAATGCATTTTGGGGCGACATCCAAGCATGGGGATTGGGTTTACCTTGATAGGCCTCTTCGGTAATATTGATTGGCTGAATGCCTTCACTCAAGGTCAAGCGATCGACTTTAGGGAAACTGTTATAAAAGCGTTCAGCCCATCGTTCTAGGTTCAAACCATTATCTAAAATCAAATCGGCTGATTGTCCGCGCCGCAGGTCGCTCGGAGTTGGCTCATAGCCATGAATTTCAGCTCCTGCCTTGGTAATTGACTCGACGATCGCTTTATCCCCCGCCACATTTTGCACCATGTCAGCCAGCACCGTAAACGTAGTCAGAATCACTTTTTGATCTTTTTTGTCTTTACGCTCCGATGTAATTGTGGAATTAGAGCTATTAGAGTTAGGGGGCGTTGGCAAGCTACATCCACTCAGACTTATGGCAAGCACAAGACTAGTCAGAATAGCTGGATGGCTTTTCCAAGAGGTAAGACTTTTACTACAAATAAGGCGAGAAGGCTTCATGATTACTTTCATAATCGTTTCATTTTCTAGAATATAGCACATGCAAGCAAAAAATGAATCGATTATGAAAAACTAGAATGCCTAAAAAATACCTGAATGTAGGTATGCCAATTCACGAAAGCGAGATCACACTTTTGTGAGTTGAAAACCAAGCTCAGTAAGGATTTTAAAACTACAAGATGGCTAAACAATCTTGTGGTTTTGCGTAGCCCATCTCGACAGGTTAGTTTTACAGTTATAAATTTTGCTGAATAAAAGCGGTAAAATTAGGAACTGCATTTATTACAATTAATGAAGCTACAATCTATTCCTTATGGTGCAATTGGTTATCTAATAGCTTTGTTTTTGGGATACTTAGTCGGAGGGTATCTACTTGCTGCTTACAATGTTAAGCCGTTCATTTTGATTGGAAATTATCTAATTACTCTGAGATTAGCTCAGACAGGAAGTGACTCAATTAGTTTAGCGATCGCATGGATTTCTATGTGGATCTGGGGGGCTGTATTTATATGGGCAAAACCATTGAGATTAGGGGTAACCAATCCTCAAATCATAGCCTTATTATTGCTGTCTTGCTGGATACTTGCTACTGGTATAATTTTTTTATTAGCGTTTGCCAAAAAAAGTATGTATAAGTTAAGACTAAACAAACGCCAATCTATTTATGGGTTAACAATACTTACATGGGGGGCAATGACACTTGGTTGGCTTGTATATCAATGGGCAAATAATTAGCACTTCCAGAACAACAAAATGAATCAATTTCATAAAAAATATGCTGAGAGAGATGCTGATTACTACATGCATCAAGTCCCTGTACAAATTTTAAAAAAATTAAATGCAGAAGAAAGGGATGAGCTAAAATCATTGATTCATAAAGCTATACCTCGTTCATCTCCAAAGTTGATCGATCTTAGGTTTGCGATCGACCTTATTTTCACTCGTTACTTTGTGGTGCTAATGATTGGCAAGGAAATGCGTAAACAGCAAAGACCACATCAAGTTAACGGTCTTGCCAAAGTTGCTAATGTAATTACAGCAATTTTACTAATTATCTCAATGAGTCTACTTGTTAGCGGTGTCACGATTTTGATTCTTTATCTCATTAAGTCAACTTTAGGAATAGACCTTTTCCCAGGACATATTACTAAGGTTCTATTCAAGAGTTAACAGTTTTCAAGTTTAGTACCGCATATTTTACAAAATTGTGCATCCGCATCATGTAAAGATAATCCACAACCTGAGCAGACACAGTTTTTAGTCATACCTTTAGTCATGTCATTGATGCGATCGCTTTGATTGGCTGTTTGGACTAACCGCTTAAACAATTCTCCTAACTGCACAGGAATCAGAGCAATACCAGTAAGCACCATTAACACAGTAGTTAGTTTACCTGCGTCAGATTTGGGCATGACATCGCTATAGCCAACGGTAGTCATGGTGAAAATAGAAAAGTAAAAAGCATCAAGAAAAGTATGAAACTTGGGATTGCTAGGATGTTCGATTTGGTAGACCAACCCTGAGAAGACAAACACGATCGCAAATAATGTAAAAAGTATCTTAAATAAGATCGCTATATCTTCATTTTTGTTAACAAATAAAGACTTTGACTCTACCAAACGAATTAACCGCAAAATCCGAAACCAGCGCAACAAACGAATAAAAGTGACATCGATCGCGCCTAAAAAGATCGGTAAAATCGCCACTAGATCAATAATTGCATAGAGACTGAATAGATATTTGAGTTTCTGTTCAGCTACGCAAAGCCGCAGGAAATACTCTATTACGAATACTCCGAGGATGATGTCATCCAATAAATTGAGGCGATGACGGATAATCTCGGAGATGTCAAAGGTCTGGGCTACAAAACTGACGGCTGAGGCAAGTACAAGGGCAGCGATCGCTATATTGATTAGTTTGCCAATTGGTGTGGCAAGGTCATCAAGATAAAAGCTTATCCTTTGGCTGATTTTTTGTCCCAACATAACGTCAATTCGGCGCAAATGGCTATATCGAATTCACGT
>JBJTVM010000129.1:0-4019 GCA_046081205.1 Pseudanabaena sp.
GCCGCTTTCAAAATTTTTTCTGGGTTTTAATTTAGCTCACGCTGTAAGATTAGACAGACACAGTTTGCCATTCGAGTTTATCTAGAGTGTGTGAACGCTCTAGCGCACGCTCAAAACTGTCAAGCTTTGGCTCAATCAAGAATGGTTCGCCCACATAGCCTTGGATTGCTTCTTGAGTTTTCAATCCATTGCCTGTGATGTAGACGACAGTGGTTTCTTCAGGATCGATTTTGCCTGCTTCCACTAATTTCTTGAGAACAGCGATAGTTGTACCACCAGCAGTTTCAGTGAAGATACCTTCAGTTTCTGCAAGCAATTTCATCGCTTGGATGATTTCATCGTCATTTACAGACTCAATATTGCCGTTGGTCTTGTTAGCAATGTCGATCGCATAGATGCCATCCGCAGGATTACCGATCGCCAAGCTCTTGGCAATAGTTTTAGGTTTAACAGGAGTGATAAAGTCGCGACCTTCCTTGTAAGCAGATGCGATCGGTGAACAACCTTCTGCCTGTGCGCCACTAAATCGGACAGCTTTGTTATCGACTAAGCCGACCTTCACAAATTCATTGAAGCCTTTGTAAATCTTGGTGAATAGGGAGCCAGAAGCTAGAGGTGCAACGATGTGATCAGGCAGTTTCCAACCAAGTTGTTCTACAACTTCATATGCAAGGGTCTTAGAACCTTCAGAATAGTAAGGACGGAGGTTGATATTGACAAAGCCCCAACCATGAGTATTGGCTACTTCTGAGCAAAGACGGTTTACTTGGTCGTAGTTACCATGTACGGCGAAAACTTTTGGATTGTAGATCGTTGTGCCAAGCACTTTACCAGCTTCAAGGTCGGAGGGAATGAACACACAACACTCTAAGCCTGCATGGGCAGCGATCGCGGCAGTGGAGTTAGCAAGGTTACCAGTACTAGCACAAGCAACGGTGGTAAAGCCAAGTTCGCGGGCGCGGCTGAGGGCTACAGACACGACGCGATCCTTGAAGCTCAAGGTTGGCATATTCACAGCATCATTTTTAATGTAGAGATTTTTGATGCCGAGACGTTTTGCAAGGCGGTTAGCTTTGATCAAGGGGGTCATACCAGTGGACACATCGATATAGTTGTCAGTCTTGACTGGTAGAAAATCACGATAGCGCCAGATTGAAAGGGGGCCAGCTTGAATCGTTTCTCGACTGACTCTAGCGGCGATCGCGTCATAGTTATAGGCAACCTCTAGAGGCCCAAAGCATAGTTCGCAAACATGCATAGCCTTGGCTTCATATTCTGCACCGCACTCTTTGCACTTGAGATTACTAAATGTATCAACGCGATCACTGGTGTAAGGAGAAACAATCGTTGCAGTCATGTTCTTGGTTGCCCTTTGAATCAATAAAGGTGTTTGTTTTGATATTGCTTATTGAAATGTAAGTTAACACAGTCACAAATTGTCGTCAAATATACCCGACTATTTTAATCGGGTATTGCTTTATCAGTTTAATTTCTTCTATACATTCTGTACAAAAATGAGATATGGCGCTTGTCGCTACATCTCATTTTTTGATTGGCATTAATCACATAGGTAACTACGGTAATTACGTCTTCAGATTATTTAAATCTATTTCCTATGCCATGAAAAATAATCACCGCACTCATAGCATCAAGCTAGTCTCGATTGGAAATTCTGAGGGTATAAGGTTACCTAAACTCATATTGCAAAAAGTATGGGTTTTCAGACAAATTAATTCTAGAAAAAACAGAGCAGGGTATCCTATTGCGTCAAAAGGATGATACTAAGTTATCTTGGAAGGAAACTTATCAAGAAATGGCTCAAGAAAATGAAGACTGGAGTGAGTTTAAGAATACTTTGTTAGATGGTTTAGATAATGTTGCAACCAGCTCCATTAAACTTTTGTCCTGTACTGATGTCTCTTAATAATTAATAATCGCCGCAGGGTCGTAAATGTTATTGAGGATTTCGGGTGGGATTGGTAAGGGATTATATCTGAGATCTAGCTTCGACAGGTTTGCTAAGTTGGCGATCGCTTCTGGTATCTGCGTTATTTGGTTGTAACGGAGGTCAAGCCGTGTGAGATTGGCTAAGTTGCCGATCACTTCTGGTATCTGCGTTATTTGGTTGTTACTGAGGTCAAGCTGAGTGAGATTGGCTAAGTTGCCGATCGCTTCTGGTATCTGCGTTATTTGGTTGTGATGGAGGTAAAGCTCAGTGAGATTGGCTAAGTCGCCGATCGCTTCTGGTATCTGCGTTATTTGGTTGTCACTGAGGACAAGCCGTGTGAGATTGGCTAAGTTGCCGATCCCTTCTGGTATCTGCGATATTTGGTTGTAATAGAGGTAAAGCTCAGTGAGATTGGCTAAGTTGCCGATCACATCAGGTATATGCGTTATTTGGTTGGAAATAAGGTCAAGATGAGTGAGATTGGCTAAGTTGCCGATCGCTTCTGGTATCTGCGTTATTTGGTTGTAATAGAGGTCAAGATGAGTGAGATTGGCTAAGTTGCCGATCGCTTCTGGTATCTGTGTTATTTTGTTGGAACTAAGGACAAGATGAGTGAGATTGGCTAAGTTGCCGATCGCTTCTGGTATCTGTGTTATTTTGTTGTGATGGAGGTAAAGCTCAGTGAGATTGGCTAAGTTGCCGATCGCATCAGGTATATGCGTTATTTGGTTGGAAATAAGGTCAAGATGAGTGAGATTGGCTAAGTTGCCGATCGCTTCTGGTATCTGCGTTATTTGGTTGTAATAGAGGTCAAGCTCAGTGAGATTGGCTAAGTTGCCTATTTCCTCTGGTATCTGCGTTATTTGGTTAAGGGAAATATACAGTTCTTTGAGATTAGTTAATTGAAAAATCTCTTGGGGAATAGCCGTAAAACAATTTCCTTTGCGTTCATACTTCTCACCATCCCACTTACCTAAAATCAACTTTTCCAAACTTTGCAACCGTCCAATTTCGGGCGGTAAAGTTTCCAGATCATTCCCTGACAGATCCAACTCTGTCCAACCCTCTCTTTCTGCTTTGGCGATTATTGCTTGTAGTTCGGCACTTTTCATAAGGAAAACCTGACGTTGTACATATTCATATAGCTAATTTCAATCTGGTGATGCACAGTCTAAAAGACAAGAGGTAAGTTCTTTTAAAGATATAGCCCGATAAAGGCTATGTCTTTAAAAGAACTTACGAGGAGATAATTCGATTTCTGAGCGCCCAATCTTAACGTCAAACTGCCCAAAGAAATCATTACCAAGCAACCCGATATCTGACTTTGCTGCGATTACAACTGGCATTGCTTGAATCTTGAATGCACCTATCCCAATAGACCTTACTTCACCTACAGGGAATCTAACACTACTGCCATCTGCAATACTGAAGTCAGCATAGTTGTATGGTGTTACGCTTAGTGATTTCGCCATTTCAGAAGTGATTAACGTATGACTTGCACCAGTGTCAAAAATCATCTCAAATGTCTTGTTTCCATTGAAAACCACATCCACAGTTGGTATTTTATTTCTAAATCTTTTGATCCGAATTTTAATTGTTCCATTTGGTTCAGTTCTAACTTCAGATGCTCTAGGCGGCTGATTACTTGGTTGAGTTGGTTTGCTATCAATACTTCCACATAGGTTACTTAGATCAATTCGTCTCCCTTGCGAGTTAACCATAAAACAGTCTGATGAATTTTGAGCAATTGCATTGTTTCTATCTCCTGCCCAATTCAGCGTAAATATCCCCATAGTAATGAGAGCGCTTGACAACATCGTTTTGCCAATGATTCGGGATAGTTTCATATAATTCCTTTACTTATTCTAAAGTGTGGCACAAAGATTTTTAGATTAATTGCATTAATTATAGCGCTAGCCATTATTTAACTATGCACATATATAGCGCTTTTCTAGCAAGCGAGTTACATAGGTTTGTTTCCCCGCCTTCGGCGGGGAAACAAACCTATGTAACTCGCTTGCTAGAAAAGCGCTCTATATGTGCATAGTTAAATAATGGCTAGCGCTATAAT
>JBJTVM010000130.1:0-9415 GCA_046081205.1 Pseudanabaena sp.
GAGGGATTGCATGACTTTCCTTGAAGTTACTTCTGTTATAAACGGGAGTAAACAAACTCAATCTATAGTTTAAAAATGATGATTTTTGGATAAATCATAGATATTTATATATAGCATTGATAAAATAACTTAAAGCCAAAATCAGCTTTTAGCTACTTTTTAACACATATTCTCGCCCCAACATGACGATATACTGATAACCATCAAGGTATATCTACTTAAATAACATAACTAATAGAGTCAATTGCTAAAGCAATAGCTCAATCAGTGACTTAAAATAACAAACGTTTAGGATGTGCTTGCTGCATATCCTAGATAACTAGCAAAAACTAGCACTACCTAACCAGAGCAACAGTTTACAGAGTAAAGAGGCGATCGCAAATCATGGTGATGATTGAAACCAAAGCCGAACGCATGGTCATAAATATGGGACCTCACCACCCATCCATGCACGGCGTTCTTAGACTTATCGTCACGCTAGACGGCGAAAATGTAGTCGATTGCGAGCCTGTTTTAGGTTACTTGCATCGCTCAATGGAAAAAATCGCCGAAAACCGCACGATTATCCAATATTTGCCCTACGTGACCCGATGGGATTACCTTGCGACCATGTTCACCGAGGCAATCACCGTTAATGCACCCGAAAAACTAGCCAATGTACCAGTGCCACGACGCGCTAGCTACATTCGGATGATCATGCTAGAACTCAGCCGCATCGCCTCTCACTTACTGTGGCTCGGCACATTCGTCGCAGACATCGGCGCACAAACCCCATTTTTCTACGTCTTCCGCGAACGGGAAATGATCTATGACCTGTTCGAGGCAGCTACAGGGATGCGGATGATGCACAACTATTTTCGGATCGGGGGAGTAGCTGCCGACTTACCCTATGGCTGGATCGAGAAATGTGAAGACTTTTGCAACTACTTCGCCCCCGTCATTGACGAATACGAAAAATTAATCACCAATAACCCGATCTTCCGTAAGCGGATTGAGGGAATTGGCACAATTAGCCGCGATGAAGCAATTAATTGGGGTTTATCAGGCCCAATGCTCCGTGGGTCAGGCGTAAAACTTGATCTACGTAAAGTCGATCACTATGAACTCTACGACGAACTTGACTGGGATGTACAGTGGGACAATGGCGGTGACTGTCTGGCTCGTTATATTGTGCGAGTGCGCGAGATGCGTGAGTCTACCAAAATGATCTTGCAATGTCTCAAACAAATCCCTGGCGGATCTTACGAAAATCTCGAAGCACAAAGAGTTCTCGCTGGGCCCAAGAGCGAATGGAACTCAATGGACTATCAGTTCATTAGCAAAAAACCGTCACCCACTTTTAAGGTTGCAAATGGCGAACATTATGTCCGTGTCGAAGCGCCAAAGGGTGAACTAGGTGTCTATATCATTGGTGAAGATAGCGTCTTCCCTTGGCGTTTTAAGATTCGTCCACCTGGATTTATTAATCTACAGATCTTGCCAGACTTAGTACGCGGCATGAAGATCGCTGACATCATGGCAATTTTAGGAAATGTGGACATTATTATGGGTGAGGTCGATCGCTAATGTACGGTGGAATTGATTTACAAAGATCTTTAATTGAAATCCTGACAGGGCTGGGCTTACCCGCCGATGTCGCCAAAGTGATTTGGATGTTATTGCCGATGGCGGTAATGGTTTTGGGCGTAACTGTGGGCGCATTGGTCTGCACATGGCTAGAGCGGAAAATCTCTGCTGCTGCTCAACAACGGATTGGCCCTGAATATGCTGGGCCATTTGGTCTGCTGATTCCCCTTGCTGACGTAGGCAAGCTCTTAATCAAACAAGGCACAGTTCCTGCGAAAGCCGATCCTTTGCTGTACACAATCGGACCTGCATTGGTATTTACCTCCGTCTTTTTATGTTATTTGGTCATTCCCTTTGGTCAGAACTTAATTATTTCTGACATTGGCACAGGCGTATTCTTCATCATTGCCATTTCCAGCGTTGCCCCAATTGGTTTACTGATGGCAGGTTACTCTTCCAATAACAAATACTCACTGCTTGGTGGTTTACGGGCTGCCGCACAGTCAATCAGTTACGAAATTCCTCTAGCTTTGGCAGTATTGGCGATCGCCTTAATGACTAATGGACTTAGCACCATTGATATTGTTAATCAGCAAGCTGAGTATGGGATTCTGTCATGGAATGTTTGGCGGCAACCAATTGGCTTTGTTATTTTCATCATCGCGGCTCTGGCTGAATGCGAGCGCTTGCCCTTTGACTTACCAGAAGCAGAAGAAGAACTGGTTGCTGGTTATCAAACTGAATATTCAGGGATTAGGTTTGCCTTTTTCTATGGTGGTTCCTACGCTAACCTTTTGCTAGCTGGCTTACTAGCATCCATTTTGTATCTCGGTGGCTGGGAATTACCATTTCCCATTGACAAAGTTAGCGATGCTTTAGGAATTCAAGCAGATACAGCTTGGTGGCAAGTTATCGCCGCTTTCATTGGGTTAACTGCGACTCTAGTCAAAACCTATGCCTTTATTTTCTTTGCGATCCTCCTGCGTTGGACAGTTCCCCGCGTTCGCATTGATCAATTACTAGATCTCGGTTGGAAATTTCTACTGCCCATCGGCTTGGCGAATTTACTAATTACCGCAGCATTGAAACTAGCTTTTCCCATTGCGTTTGGCGGATAGCTATTAGCTTTTGCTATCAGTTGACATTATAGATTTAGTTTTTTTGACTGTTCTAAGCCTAATCCCAAAAGCTAAAAGCCCTAATTCAACACTTTCTAAAACAATCCAAACACCATGCTGAAATTTCTAAACAAAGTTGGTGAATACACCAAAGACGCTGTTCAAGCAGCCAAGTATATTGGGCAAGGCATGTCGGTAACCTTTGACCATATGCGTCGTCGCCCGATTACTGTGCAGTATCCTTACGAAAAACTGATCCCTTCTGAGCGTTTTCGTGGACGCATTCACTTTGAGTTTGATAAGTGCATTTCCTGTGAAGTTTGTGTACGGGTATGTCCAATTAACTTACCTGTAGTGGATTGGACTTTCAACACAGAAATGAAGAAAAAGGAACTCAAGAGTTATAGCATTGACTTTGGAGTATGTATTTTTTGTGGTAACTGTGTAGAATACTGCCCCACTAATGCCTTATCTATGACTGAGGAATACGATCTCTCAACCTTTGATCGCCATGAGTTGAACTTTGATAGCGTTGCTCTCGGACGGATGCCGACCAAAGTTACTGAAGATCCACTTGTTACGCCAATTCGTGAGCTTGCTTATTTGCCGAAGGGTGTAATCGAGGGGCATGAAGCACCTCATACCGCTAAGCGTGCGGGGCTACGTCCTGAAGAAATTGCCGAAGCTGCTTCTGAGAATAAATAATACCAAAGCACAAAATGGCTCAGTCATTTTGTGCTTTTAAAACCCTTACTGGGTTTGGTTTCTAATTTCTAATTTTTAATTTCTAAGAGTGTTGCCATGCTTTCGGAAATTGGGATAACAGACAAGATTACTGGAGGAGATTTTAATGAGTAATATCGGTCTAGGTGATGGTTCACAAACCGTATCTTTGGTTGTTTTAGCGGCAATGCTAACGGCTTCGGCAATGGGTGTGGTGCTGTTACAAAATGTCGTCTATGCAGCTTTTCTGCTCGGCGCAACTTTTATCAGTGTTGCAGGACTATATCTATTGCTCAATGCTGATTTTGTAGCGGCGGCTCAAGTCCTAATTTATGTTGGGGCTGTCAATATTTTGATCCTGTTTGCGATCATGCTTGTAAATAAGCGCCAAGACTACCAAGATGTTAAGTATGGAGCCTTACGTAGTGTGGTGACGGGCGTTGTTTGTCTAGGTTTATTTGGATTGCTAGGAGCCACTGTTATTTCCACAGACTGGGCTGTTACTCCGTCGATCGCGAAGTTGCCTTCAACCCTTGTGGTGATTGGTCAGCATTTCTTTAGTGATTACTTACTGCCCTTTGAGTTGGCATCAGTTTTGCTGTTGGTTGCTCTCATTGGGGCGATCGTGTTGGCGCGTCGCGAGCTTGTGCCTGATGCTGTGAAAGTCGGTCAAGTTGATGAGGACTCACTGGAGTTATTAGAAAAGCCCAAAGAGCAACTTGTTGCCTCTAAATAGATAATTTCCGCCTTCGGCGGTAATTATCAATTAATACATTGCAATTAATAGTAAACAGATATGTCTTTAGAACCTTTTTTGATTATTGCGGCTGCGCTCTTTTGTATTGGCATCTATGGATTAATTACTAGTCGTAATGCTGTGCGCGTATTAATGTCGGTAGAGTTGATGTTAAATGCCGTTAATTTGAACCTGATGGCTTTTTCTAACTTCTTGGATTCAGCAAGCATTCGTGGTCAAGTATTTACCATTTTTGTTATTTCGATCGCTGCTGCTGAAGCCGCCGTTGGTTTAGCAATCGTGCTATCGATTTATCGTAGTCGTGACACCGTGGATATGGAGCAATTTAACTTGCTCCGTTGGTAAGTTCTCCAGAATTTAGATTTAGACAACCTCCTAGAACCTATTAAGGCTTTGAGTCACAGAAAGATTTTTGAACCAGCGCAAAGCGACGCTTTCAAAAATCTTTCTGGTTTTTAAGCCATCACAAAGAACCATATATATCGTTTTTCTTACACAGGGTTGTTTCCCCGCCTTCGACAGGGAAACAACCCTGTACTTCACTAAACTAATGAACTGATGTTTTTAGCGATCGCCATTTGTATATTTTTCTTGATCGGTTCATACTTTGGCAGATATTTCGCTCAAAAAGGGCTAACTGCTGAAAATGCGTTACGCCATTATCAAAAGCAAGTTTATTTGATTGGTTCCATCACCTTCGGCATCATCGCACTCATCATTATCCTGATGAGTGCTGGCAGAAATAGTCCTTGGGTTCCTGATTGGATTTTACTTTATATAGGAGCTTACTCATGGCAAGGTATTTTGCTCATTTGTAGCTTTTGTATAGGACTAATGCTTTTATTAGAAATAGCTGCTTGGAGAGATTGGCAACGCCTACAGCAACTAATTCTTTTTCTACTGATTAGTCTTTTGTCAGTGTTTTTGTTGGTTTATCAAAATTTGCCAATAACAGATTTACTTGAATCTCCACGAATCCTCAAAGGAATCGTCTTGCAGACAACTCCGTACAGTTGTGCCGCCGCCACAATTTCTACACTCTCACGTCGGGTCAATCCAGCAGCACAGACTACAGAGTTGGATGTCGTTAAGCTCGCAGGCACGAGTCGGCAAGGGACAAGTATTCTTTCAGAAGTACAGGCAATGGAGCAATTAGAACTCGCTCCTCAATATGAACGAAACCTCACGATCTCAGATTTGGTGAAGCGCAGACAAATGGCAGTTTTACATGTGATGGAGCCAGTATCAGGCGCAAGAATCCAACATGCGATCGCTTTATTAGCAATTGACCCTGTAAAGCAAAAAATAACTGTAGCTAATCCTTTATCTGGAATCCAAGAGAAAAGATTTGATGAGATGAAAGACTATTGGCTCGGAGACGCGATTTTTGTCACTGCGTCACAGAAATGACTGGAGTACATAGCTTAGAGCTGCGCTAGATAGAGGAACCGAGAGATTATCAGTTCCTCCGGGGGAATAAGCTTCGAGGATTGCGGCAATCGCGGCAACAGGTATGGCAACCCCAAGGTCACGGGGCTGAATACCATGAGTAATTCCAAAAATACCAAGCATTACGATCAAGCTGGTAGCAAACATGGCAAAGGAGCCTTCAAAACTCCGCTTATTGCCTAGATGCACAAAAGTATGCTGACCAAAGCGTTTGCCAATTAGCGCCGCCATACCATCACCCCAAGACATCACCATCACACCAATAACCGCATATTGGGGATACTGATTCCAAAAAAGCGCAACTAAAATCGTGATGCTGCGTGCATAGTAAAACACACCATAGGTTTTGCGTCCCACATCATGGATCATCGGCAAAATATTCGTATAGTGTGAGGATAGAGCGATCGCTGAGAAAGTCACGCCTGCGGTCACACATAGCCATGTCGGGATCTGCAACCACCACGCAATCAGCAAGACGTTACCAGTGCCAATATGTACAACCTTCCGTACCAGCTCTGGATCATGTTTGAAGCGACGTAGGATTGCAGAAGCTAAAAATACAAGCCCAAGCCAAACAGCCACAGCAACAATCTGGAGCGTGAGGGTGGCGATCGGAGAGTTATCACTAATTATGGGCATAGGACGATCTACATAGGCGGACAAAAGTGCTTATAAGCCATTACCAATAATGATAAATGGTGACCAATAGTAAGGATGACTAAAGTTACTATCTTTACCAGTATTAATCAGCACTCGTTGGGCTTTGGCTAATACTTCAGCTTTGGTTAGCTTTGTATCTTGGAGTATGCCATAAAAAGCATCCATTAAAGCCTGTGTCCCGCCATCAGAAACTTGCCAGAGAGATGCGATCGCCGCTTTTGCTCCTGCATATTCCATTTGATAGCCAAAGCCCATTATTTCTGTCCCATTACCAAGCGTGCCACCCAGCCCTGTCTCACAAGCACTGAGAATGACAAGATCAACATTTTTTAACGACCATGTAGACACATCCCTTAAGGTTGCGCGACTGCCATCACCAAATAGCAAAAAGGAATCTTCAGGTTTCCCAATTACAAAAGCAGCATGGGTTGCCAGATGAATAATGTTGTATTGCTTAAATTTAGCAACAGTAGACTTAACGCTAAAATCGCGGTCAATGAATTTAGCAGAATTAGGCAGTTTAGCAATCAGGTTATTAACTTCTTTACCCGCAAAGGGTAATCCAGAAAAGTTAAAAGTTTGACCGTTTACGTCAAAGATATATTTGCCAGATGTAAATGCACCAGCAAGTACAAGTGGCTGACTATTACGGCGGCGATCGCTTAAATTCGTGAGACTCGCAGCAGTAATCGTATTAATCGCATAGCGTTCCACTAACCATTGCTTGCCATCATAGAGTGCCGCGATCGGCAGATAGCGCAACTGTCCATCAGGGGCATAGATGATCGTTTGTATACCAGCTTTTTGTAAGTCAGCCGCGATCGGTGCGATCAGCCAAGTATATAACCGTTGCGATGAATCCAAGATATCAAGGGAACTTGAATCCCGAACATCAGAACGGAAATCCACGATCGCCTTATTGAGATCCTCGCGTTTTATCGCCACAGTGCGCCGAATCGGGTCACCATTAGCTGTTACAAGAATTAGTTCTAAGCGGTCTTCTAATATAAGAGGGTAGAAAATGGCAGTTTTTTGTGATAGTTGCTGGAGAGTCTTTTGTAAAGACGTGAATTGCTCAAGATTCATCGCATTTGAACGATCGCCGCCTTGATTTATTTGGTTCAAAATGGTTGCCACAGCAGGACTCTGCACATAGGTATTCAGTTGTTGGGATGATTGTACTTGGACATCGAGCAACTCTTGCAGTCGTTGAATTTGCTGTGGCGATCGATTGGCTTGAGCAATTTTTAAAATATCTAGTTACTCTTTCCCTGCTTGAATGGCACGATTTTGAATCGCACTATAATCGGTTAAAAATCTCTGTTCAGGTGCTAGAAGTTCAATCCCCTTGGCTGTTTCTACAGTACCGCGCACATCTTTGAGATAGTCGTCTAGTTCTTGTACCTTCAATAGATCAAGAACCTGTTGAGCTTCTAAAATGCGATTTTGCTTAAGAAGTAAGTTTGCCAAATCACGATAGGTTCTTTCAACCGTACCCGTAAAAGTTTTTTGATCAGCTACCGATAGCGATCGCAGTTCTTTGCGAATGGATTCACGGATATTTACCGATTGTTTGTAAAAGAGAATTGCTAAATCTGGTTGCTGCCAATTAGCAAACAAATTCCCTAAGTTACTAAGGTCAATGCTTTCCCCTCGGCGCTCTCCTAACTGGCGATGGATGGCGGCAGCTTGTTGGTAAACATCAAGAGCTTCGGGATAGCGTTTGAGATCAGCGTATACTAGTCCCAAATTGCTTAAAGATGCTGCTTCCGCAGAGCGATCGCCGATTTCTCGTAAAATTCCCAAAGACTTCTGATAATTACTAATTGCTAGGTCATTCTGTTTTGAAAGTCGATATATTTCGCCAATATTGTTGTATGTGATGCCCTGTGCTGGGATATCATTCAGTTCTTTATGAATAGCGAGGGCTTGTTCATAATAACTTAATGCTTGTTTGAGATTACCTTGGTCATCGTAAATGGAACCTATATTACTTAAAAAAATGCTCTCTGCTTGACGATCACCAAGTTTTTGAATTTTTTGTAATGCTAATTCTTGAAATCGCAAAGCATTATCTAGCTGTCCTAATTCCTTATAGACAACGCCAATGTTGCTGAGGGTGGTTGCTGCCTGATTTGTTAAATCAAGCTGTTGAGACACTTCCAGTGAAGCTTTGTATGCTTCTAAAGCTTGTAAATATTTTCCCTGACTGCGGTATACTCCCGCCATGTTATTAAGAATGCTAGTTTCGATTTTGCGTTCACCTGTGACACGCACTAACTTTAAGGATTGTTGATAGAAGTCTAAAGCTTTCTCAAATTGTCCTAGTCGGCGATAGGCAAAGCCAATATTTAGCAAGACTCCTGCCGAACTTTTTTGATTATTCGTAGATTCATAAATAGCCAGAGCTTGCTGTAATCGTTCTAGTCCCTGACTAAATTGACCAATCTCCACATAGATATTGCCAATATTATTGAGAATTGTTAATTCTCGATCTTGAGCTTTAATGGTTCGTGCTTTCTCTAGGGCTTGTTCATAGGAAGCGATCGCTTGTCGCCAATTATTAGCCCGACTTAAGGTAAAGCCCAGATTTTGTAAAATTTGGACTTCTTCTAATCTGACCTGCAAATTTTCCTTAACATCTTGTAACTGAATACCACTAATAATTTTCAATGCGCCCTGATAAGAGGAGATCGCTTGATCTAATTGCCGTAAGTTCAGATAAACATTACCAATAAAATTCTGAGTTCTTGCTTCTGAAAAGCGATCCCCTGCTTTTTGAAAAATAGCGATCGCCTGCTGAAATAGTTGAATTGCTTCTTGAGACTCCCCACGCCGCAACCGAGCGCGACCATCAATCACTAACTGAAAACCTCTCTCTAGATTGTTTTGTTCAGGGTTTGGGACTTGACTTTGAGCTAGTTTATGTTGAGAAGTTAATGGATGTAAAAGCATTTCAGCGTTTGCTGAATTTGCTAGAAAAGTCGAAGCATTCAAAATTAACAAAGTGGATAGGATTGAACGATACAGCATGATGACATTCTCAAAGGGTTGGTTTTAAGGATCTAGTTCACTAATTACAATTACTTCACCTGCGGCGTTAGCCTGTACCACTACAGCAGATCCTGATCTCGGAACTATC
>JBJTVM010000131.1:0-6494 GCA_046081205.1 Pseudanabaena sp.
GGCGCGAAGCGCCGCCTTTATTTATTTGGGGTTTAGGTTCTAAGCAAATCTTTCACTGCTATAGCTTACAAAACTAACATCATTTTTAAAGTTGCTGGTTTTGATAAATCCCCTTCAAGTAGAACTTTGCCATTGGCATGAAGATGACGGGCGATGTGATACAAAGACTCAATCTCATCTAAATCATCTATTCTGGTTGCAATTTCTTCTAGAGAGAGAGACACACTTGATACTTTTAAAGCATCCACAAGTTTCTTTTGTAAAGCAAGTACCTTGGCACCAGCTTTTTTGCCAGCCTCAACACCTGGTTGATGATAGGCATTGATATTCACCAACGAAGCATAAAAGCTCACAGCACGTTCATATAGCGCAATCAATGCGCCAACTGTAAGTTCAGAAACACAAGGGATCGTCACTGTAATTGAGTCTCTACCATTTTCATAGAGAGCGCTACGTGTACCTTGCAAGAAACCTAACAAATAATCGCCCGTGACAACACCTTCTTCTACTTCAGGATGGGGCTTAACTGAGTCCTGCAAAACTTCGATGAAAGTTGCAAAAAAGTTAGGAACGCCTTCGCGCAGCTGTTGTACATAGGCATGTTGATCCGTAGAGCCTTTGTTACCGTAAACTGCGATCCCTTGATATACCGTATTGCCATCAAGATCATTCTCTTTACCCAGAGATTCCATTACCAGTTGTTGCAGATAGCGACTGAATAACAGCAGCCGATCTTTATAGGGCAAAACCACCATATCTTTTTCGCCCTTACCATTGCCCGTAAAATACCATGACATCGCAAGAAGTGCCGCAGGGTTTTGGCGAATATCTTCAATGCGAGTAGCTGCATCCATTAAACTTGCTCCGCGCAGCATTTCACGAATATCAATGCCTTGTAAAGCCGCAGGCAATAAACCAACTGCTGATAGTTCTGAAGTTCGACCACCTATCCAGTCATACATGGGGAATTGATCGAGCCAACCATTGCCGATCGCGTATTTCTCCATCGCACTACCAACACCTGTAATCGCGATCGCCTGTTTTGCAAAATCTAAACCTGCTTGTTTAAATGCAAACTCGGCTTCTTTCATGCCATTGGCGGCTTCAGGAGTGCCGCCAGACTTAGAAATTACTAATACTAATGTGGTGCTGAGGCGATCGCCTAACAGGTCAAGTACCAAATCGATCCCGTCGGGATCAGAATTATCGATAAAACTGATTTTAAGGGGGACATCCGCCTTAGAAAAACATTGAGCGACAAATTGGGGACCTAATGCCGAGCCACCGATGCCAATTGAAAGAATATCCGTAAACTTTGCAGCCTTTGGTGGATGGATAATCCCTGCATGAACCTTCTTAGTAAAGTCTTCGATGCGATCAAGAGTCTGAGTAATATCTTTACGCAATGCTTCTGTGGGGGCTATTTCAGGCGATCGCAGCCAGTAATGTCCGACCATACGTTGCTCATCAGGATTGGCGATCGCGCCTGACTCTAACGCTTTCATATCCGCGAAAGCTTTGACAAACTTAGGTTGTATCTCTGTCACAAAGTCTGGCGTAAACCTGATCCGACTGATATCTACGTAAAGACCTAACTCTGAATGGTAGTACAGCCAGTCTTGATAACGTTGCCACAGTTCCACAGCCGAACTCATACGAACCTCACCTTGCTCTTTGTGAATAGCTTAAATGTGTATAGCTTAAGTGTGCATATCTTTATGGTTTGAGCGATTTAATCAAGAGTCCAATTTTTGCGGCGAGGCTTGGCCACCCCATAAAAATTTGCTCATTATTTTATTGCTCGTTTCAAAGGAGATGCATAGTCCCAATCGTAAGTGATAAATAGCAACCTTGTTTGATGTTATTTCTACAGATTGTGATTACCTAGAATTTTTAGATTTCTTGTTTTAAGCGCTATAGGCTATAAAAACGCCAAAATTGGTTGTTAAGTCTACGTTAAGAAGTGCATCAAAGTTGGTTTGCTAACACCAGCAAAGTGTTATGGTGATCTCATAGCCAAATCAGCTATTCGGCGCAGTGGGGTAATTAAAAACAAGATTGCGCGTGTCAACTTTATTAACTGGTTTGGAACTCAGAAGCGAGGTCATAGATATGAAACTTGTAATTCAAGGCAAGAACATTGAAGTCACGGAAGCCATCCGCGAGTATGTTGAGCAAAAGATCGACAAAGCGGTAAACCATTTCCAAGCATTAACCACAGAGGTAGATGTGCATCTTTCTGTGGCTCGCAATCCTCGCATTGCTTCTAGCCAATCGGCTGAAGTAACAGTCTATGCAAACGGATCTGTGATCCGCGCAGAGGAAAAGAGCGAAAATTTGTATGCAAGTATTGACTTAGTTGCTGACAAGATTGCCCGCAAGTTGCGGAAATTTAAAGAGCGAAAGAGCGATCGCGTTGCAGCAAAAACTAGCATTGCCGTAGTTGAACAACCACCTGTACCTGTGCCAAATGGTAATCGTGTGGTTGAGTTGCCCACTCAAGTGGTGCGAAATAAGTACTTCGCTATGCCAGCTTTGTCTGTGGATGAGGCTTTGGAACGATTGGAGTTAATTGACCATGATTTCTATGTTTTCCGCAATGCTGACACAGGGGAAATCAATGTTGTGTATGAACGTAATCATGGGGGTTATGGTGTGATCCAACCCCATGATGTCAAAAAACATTAGCCTCAGATTGTAGTAGAGAGCGCAAAGTGCTCTTCTAAAAAAGAAAGGGTGCAAAGCACCCTTTCTTTTTTTATTCGTTACAGCCTGTTGGGATTTTGAGTAGTACAAAAAAAATTGAAAGCGTTGCTTAGCAACGCTTTCAATTTTTTCTCTGGGTTTTAATTTAGTGCAAAGTGCTGTAAGTGGTTTCAAAACGCAAAATGGCATAGCCATTTGTGTTTTGGTTTAAATTTGCTACGCTAGAAGACTAAAGCAAATTTTGCACAATTTCATTTTTTAATTTCTTCAGAGCAGACATGACTGTTAAGTACGGCGAACAAGCGATCGCAGAAGCAACCCTCACCACTTTCCCGAACCCTCGCATCGGTAGAGATTACAACATTCAGATTACCCTTCCTGAATTTACTAGCAAATGTCCATTTTCTGGATATCCCGACTTTGCCACAATCTACATTTCCTACACGCCAAACCTTGTACTGGTAGAACTTAAGGCTATTAAGCTATATATCAATAGCTATCGAGATCGCTTTATTTCCCATGAAGAGGCGGTCAATCAAATTCTGGATGATTTTGTAAAGGCTGGAGATCCTCTAAGGATTAATGTCAAAGGTGATTTTACGCCTCGTGGTAATGTGCATACAGTTGTGGAAGTAAATTACTCTAAGCCTCAAGGAATAATCTAGATCTGAGAAACAATCGAGCTTTAGGGTGCGTCATATTGATACGAGGGCAGTTGATTTATGAAAATCCATAAAAAACACCAATCAACGGCTAATGCTGAAATCAATCTAACAGCTTTGTTGGATGTCGTGTTTTCAATTCTGGCGTTTTTTATCTTGTTGTCAGCCGCCTTAACTGTGCCAAGTCGGATTGGAATTGATTTACCAATTAGCGATCGCAGTAGTCAGGGTGACTCCAACACAGGCGATCTTCAGCCAGCAGATGTTTTCGTAATTACCCTTGATCCTGCGGGACAAATGTTAAAGGATGGAAAATTGATTCCACCACAACAGTTGGCACAGGAGATCAATAGTTTCTTAGCAACTTCCGCGCGAGGTGTAGTTGTACTGAGCGCTGACGACTCAACTGTCTCTTATCAGATCGTCATTAACCGTCTGTCAGAGTTAAGGGCAATTGCAGGTAATCGAGTGGCGATCGCCACTTCTCGATCCTGATTCAAGTGCTTTGATTAGTAAATTTATACTTAACAAATATACTTACGAAATACTTAACACAAAACCATGTTGCCGACTGAACCGAAGAGTGAAATAACTGTAAGTAAACCAGAGCAACTCATGTTGAACTCTAAAAATACAGCTATGGCAAAAAATAATCCGATACGTCAATTTGCTAACAAAGCAGGTGGTCTGATTATGAAGTACCCATTTTGGGTGCTTGTGTTGAGTTCTCTTGGTATCCATACTGCCTTTGCTTTAGTCGCACCAAATCCCCTTAAAAAAGCTGAACCTCGTGAAGTTGTCGTCTCGACACTTCCAGTTGTCAAGCTGCCGCCCAAGTCATTAACAACTACTAGCCCAAAGACGAATAAATCGCTCATTGATAATTTATTTGTCAAATCTTCACCTAAAAATAGCTCACCACTGAACAACACATTTTCTAGTATACCGAGTAGTCCTATCACTACCCTAGACCTAGACAATCTCAGTAATTTTGAGGATTTACCACCAGTTGCTGATCCGTTCTCAGTTCCCCCATTGTCCGGTGACATAGATAAACCACAGTTTATAAAACCGCAAACTCCTCCTGTATCTACACCCCCAAAAACTCAACCCACCCAGCAGCGCTTTACTCAGTCTGGGCAAATTGACAACACTAGTCCTCCTCCTAAGCAAACAGATAACATCAAGCCTGAGTTTCAAAATGGTGGGCTCAAGAAGGATGTAACTACACCTCCTGCGACAACCAAAAACTCTGACAATATTTCTGGCAATGGTAAAGACGCTGACACCACAAAAAAATTACAAGGAGCGGTAGCCGCTAACTCTTCTAATGTCGATCGCAATGAAAAAGAAATTGGTAATATTTCAGCACTTTATACTACCGACAAGCAAATAATTGAGTTATTGTCCAAAAACTTAATCAGAAATACGCAAATAGCCCCAGCTGAAGCCTTGATATCTAATCCTGATCTCAATAGGGAGAAAGGTGTGACATGGATTCCTCCCAAAGTAGCTAATACTTCAGGGAAAAGTGGCTCCGTCACATTTATGTGGCTTGTCGATCCGAGTGGTGAAGTCCAAACTAGGTTTTTAAAGTCTAGTGGCATTAAGGAGTTAGATGATATTGCTAGAGAAACGGTTAAAGACTACAAATTCAAACCAATTGAAGATCCTCAAAGTGGTAAATATCGTCTTGTGACAGCTAAATATGATTTCCCTTAAAACGTTGTGCTGTCTTAAAAACAAAAGGTGTCACATTGCGACACCTTTTGTAACAAAAAATAGTAATGGCGGCGCGAAGCGCCGCCATTACTATTTTTCAAGCCTTGCTTAGGGATAGATAATCGGAAAATCTTGGACATAATTGCCATCACAGGCATATTTCGCACGATATTCTTGTAAAACCATGCGATCGCCTTCTAATTTATATAGAGCAGATGAACCGCAATCAGCAGGCCCTCGAAACTTGGTGAAATTGGTTAAAGTCTGCGATCGCACATTAAATCTTGGCAAACCTGCGAGTGCGCGATCGGTAATCCGTTTAGGTTTTTTACCCGCTTCTGGCTCTTGGAAACTATCAAATTCGAGAGGGATAGCACGAGGTTTCGGAGCCTCATCAATCCATAGGACATATTCAAAGCTGCCTTGATAAGCAGCCAAAAAACACTGGATTTGGACTAAATACTTTTTGTCAGTAATTTGGAATGCTTTGGAACCCATGCCTCTCCCATCTTCGGCACGGAAGTTATCTTTGCAAACCCCCAAATTTTCACGATTCTGGAGTACATACTGCAATGGATCAGAAGTAGAATTTGTTACCGATGCATTGGATTTATTAGAACGGGCAAGATATCGCAGTAACGGCTCTTCTGTTAATTTTTGATTGGGAAAAGTCACCCGCAGTACAGGTTCAGGATTTTGAGTAGTAGGGGATTCTAGAGAGTATATGTATCCTTCATTGTTAAACTCGATCACTCCATCTTTTTGAGGATTATAATTCGTTGCTTCTAAATCTAAGCCACCGCTACCATCTTTATTGCGGCTGATGTAGTAGCGTGGACGATTAGGTTCATTTGTATCAGCACAAATATAAACTCGATAATTAGGTGTCTCTCCATAGGCATAAATCACTCTGTTTTTGCCACAGATGGTATCGCCTTCAAGTTCCTTGATATCACCAATGGCAATCGCTTTGTTAGAAGCTTTTGGGGATTGGACAACAGACTTTGGGGATGGAGTCACATCAGGAGATGGAGACGCAGTTTTAGAAGTAGTTGTTGTAGTTGTCGGCGTTGTAGATTGCGAACTATTTGGGGATGACACTAATGAGTTTGGGGTATCTTGATTGCCACATCCCAAAAATATCAGACTAACCATTGCCGCCATTAAGCCAAGTCGATTTTGCAACATAAACCTTCTCCTGATAATTGCTCTCTAGTATAGCGATCGTTACGTTACAGCGCTTAGCGATATCTAACTGACGTACTTTTAATACCAAAACACAAAATGGCTATTTTGTGCTTGGGTATAAGACATAAATCCCTATAGAGAGTTCCGATTTTGCTAGTTATCAAGAAGCAATTAAGTGATGCATGGAGCAGCAATTCTCATTATTAAAATCGGTTT
>JBJTVM010000132.1:0-14196 GCA_046081205.1 Pseudanabaena sp.
ATAGCGGCTCTACCATTTAACCTTTCTGCATAGGTATTAAATCCCATTTTTGGATCAGTAGCTTGTGGTACTTGAGTTGGTTCAGTCATGATCGCAAAATCCTCATCGTGCATAAAACTTCATACAATTTTATCCCATTCACTCACACAAAATCGGAAAGAACCGACAGCACAAGTCGCTAATACCAAAGCACAAAGTGGCTCCTCCATTTTGTGCTTTCAAAACTCTTACAGGGTTTGTTTTTTATTCACCGTCAGTTCGACGAAAGCGAAAAGTGGCAAGAATCACCTAGCGATTCTTGCCACTTTTCGCCATTTGGGACTTGCCTTGCTCGCCCCAAATGACGATATCGAACTCACATTAATCCACAGAAGTGTTGCTACTCTCTTGTGAATTGGTATAAACCGAGAATTGACTGGCGGCGCAAAGTACCGCCAATCAATTCTTGGTTTTTGGTTTGTCCATGAGACAAGGTGACTGTAGCTGAAAATCAGGTAAAGCCCAGATTAAGTTTATTCTGAAACTTTAAGTTTTGTTTTCGGATTGTAACGACCGATTTCTTGTAAACTTAGCTAAATAAATATGTAAAACTATAAAATTTTACTGAATTGCAGCTAGCAACATAGTGGAGTGTAAACTGGCTTGGAAAACCATAAGGAAAAAATTTTAGTTGTAGACGACGAAGCTAGTATCCGTCGAATTCTGGAAACACGTCTGTCGATGATTGGTTACGAGGTCGTCACCGCCGCAGATGGCGAAGAAGCGATCGAAGTTTTTCACAAAGAAAACCCTGACTTGGTAGTTCTTGATGTCATGATGCCAAAGCTCGACGGCTACGGGGTATGTCAAGAGCTTCGCAAAGAATCGGACATCCCGATTATCATGCTGACCGCTTTAGGTGATGTTGCCGATCGCATTACAGGACTCGAGTTAGGTGCTGATGATTACGTTGTGAAGCCTTTTTCACCAAAGGAATTAGAAGCGCGGATTCGTTCAGTATTGCGGCGCTTTGATCGCAATGGCACATCAGGCATCCCTAGTTCTGGCGTAATTCATATCAACACGATCAAGATTGACACTAACAAGCGTCAAGTCTACAAGTCCGATGAGCGTATCCGTTTGACGGGTATGGAGTTTAGTTTGTTAGAGCTATTGGTCGGGCGATCAGGTGAAGCTTTTTCAAGGGCAGAAATCTTGCAAGAGGTTTGGGGATACACACCAGAGCGTCATGTGGATACTCGCGTTGTCGATGTCCATATTTCTCGCTTGAGGGCAAAACTCGAAGAAGATCCTAGCAATCCTGAATTAATCTTGACGGCTCGTGGGACAGGCTATCTATTCCAACGCATTATTGATGGCTCAGAAGCGAAACAAGCTTAAAAGTCAAGCTTAAAAGTTTTGATAAAAGCCTGACTTCGACAGGCTTTTATCAAAAAGATTTGTGAAATTTAGCGATCGCTAAGTCATAAATTTCTTGCAATCTTTGAGCATGTATAGCAAGGGTAAATTCTGAATGGAATAAATTATTGCCAGCTATACCAATTTCGCGTGCTTTATCAAAATTATTAGCTAAATCCGTGATTGACTCAGCTAGCTTTTGACTATTATTTGGCTCAACTAAAATTCCCGTTTTTCCATCCTGAATATACTCAGGAATTCCCCCAACATCACTAGCAATCACTGGGCGGAATCTCACATAGGCTTCTAAAGTTACTAGTCCCGCAGGCTCTGGCCAAACACTAGGAAAAATTACAGCAAAGCTTTGACGATATAGCTGCTCTAGCTTCTCTCTTTGACACCAGCCATGCCAAGTTAGGCGATCGCCAATATTCAATTCCTCCGCCAACTTCAGAACCTGAGGCATCGCCCACCCTTCACCTGCAATATCTAAATGGATTTGCGAATCTAGGAAAGGCATTGTTCGCAATAACCAATCTAGTCCTTTGTCTGGCACGATTCTACCTGCAAAAAGAATCCGTTTCTGATGATGAATCTTCCTATCCAAAGGCTCATGGCTAGTTGCAGTTGCCGCGATACCATAAAGTAAAGTTACAACCTGTGATTCAGGCAACCCATTAGCAAGCAACTGCGATCGCACATAATCACTATTCGCAATCGTCAAAATACCAAGCCTTTTGAGAGCATTTAGCTCGGTATTAGCTCGTTCTAAGTTAGTGAGAATCTGAGCAGGGCGACGACTACCACAACCATCAACAACATGCCCCCAAGCACATCCCCATGAATTTAATAGGCGATCACAGCTAGATTTACGAACCGACAGATGCTTAGTTCCACTGGCACAGTAAACATCATGATTATGAGCTGTAAAAACGACAGGACAGGAATTGTTGACCTGAGCTATGGCACTGGTTTCGTGAATATGCAGCAATTTAAAGGCACTTTGATCATGGTCTTTAGGATTAGCAATGATTTCTGTGCCAAATGTATCTGGCATTGCTGCATACAAACCATCAACGTAGGTTTTGACACCACCTCCAGCAATCGCGATACCTGCTGAACAGTGATAAATTTTATTTGGCAAAATCATTTAAATTATAGTTCTATAAGATCAGGCTGACACTAAGGCAAGAACCAATCACAAAATGCAAGGCAACCGCGATGAAGCGATAGTTGAGTAAAAGCTCGGCGCGTTCGTGGTTTTCACTGATAAATGTACATAATTTCCATGCTATCGGTAAGCTAATTAAGATGATCGCAGTCCAGATGGGGAAAAAATCAAGGGTGATCGCCGCAATCGCAATCCCATAGATCACAGCACAAATCCAAGGTAAAAGTTGGGCTGAGCGCTTAGTGCCCAAACGCACAACAGGTGATTTTTTACCTGCGGCAAGATCATCGGCAACCTGATTGAAATGGGAACAGAACAAAATCAGGCTAGTAATAATTCCGACAATAATCGCTGCGGCAATGGAGCCAATTGACCAAGATTTAGTTTGACTATAATAAGCTGCCGAAACTCCTAAGGGACCAAAGGCAAAAAAGCATAAAACTTCACCCCATCCTTGATAGCCCAACCGAAATGGGGGGCCTTGATATATATAGCCCAGAAAACAGCAAAGGGCGATCGCACTAACCACCACAATATCTTGCTGTATCCAAGAAATTGCCAATACGCCACTAATGCCTAGAAGCAAACAAATATTAGCGATCGCAAAGATTAAATTCTTCTTGCCCGTAAGATTAACAACTGAATGCGCCTTATTAATATCAATGCCTGTTTCCGCGTCGAATACGTCATTGCAGAGATTTTCCCAGACTAAAATCAAAACTGCGGAAACCAGAAACATGACAAAAATACTCCAGTTAATCGCCCCTGTGTTGCGATAGGCAACAGCCGTTCCCGTAGCGATCGGCACGATTGCCACACTATACATCGGGAACTTAATCGCCTCCATCCATAATTTACGAGATGGCTTACTAGAGATCTCAGGGGAATCAATTGGGCTTTCTACCATACTGTCTAAGATTGAAGTGCTGATCGCCATCTTAAAGCAAAAATGTGATTATCCAATGGTTCACAAACGTAAAACCCAGAAGGTAGAGTGGGGTGCTAAGCGCCCCACTCTACTTTCTGGGTTTTAATGACAAAATTTAGTAAATTATTAAGCTTTGCAAAGTAAGATGGAGATAATTAAACATAAAAAATTAAACCTATAGGTATTGAAAAGGTATGCGCGTTGCGATCGCTGGAGGAGGGTTAGCAGGGTTAGCCTGTGCCAAATATCTAATAGATTTGGGTCATCAGCCGATTTTGCTAGAGCGTAATGATGTTCTAGGTGGCTTAGTTGCAGCTTGGAAAGATAAGGATGGAGATTGGATCGAAACAGGGCTGCATAACTTTTTTGGGGCTTATCCAAATATGTTGCAGCTAATGGGGGAACTAAATATTCTTGACCGTCTGCAATGGAAGCGCCATGCTTTAATTTTCAACCAGCCCGAAAAGCCTGGAGTGCTTTCTTGGTTTGATGTACCTGACCTTCCAGCACCAATCAACATTATTATCTCGATTCTACGCAACAATGACATGCTGACTTGGAATCAAAAAATACGATTTGCAATTGGTTTGATTCCTGCGATCGTCCGTGGTGACAAATATGTCGCTTCTATGGATAAATATACGTTTAACGAATGGCTAAAAATGCATGGTATTGGTGAGGATATTACCACGGACATTTTTATTGCTGTTTGTAAATCTCTGAAATTTATCGATCCAGATGTAATTTCTGCCACAATCCCTCTGCGTGCGCTAAATAAGTTTTTGCAACAAAAAGATGGTTCACGCATTGCTTATTTAGATGGCGCACCACCAGAGCGACTCTGTAAACCGATCGCTGACTATGTAATTGAACGGGGCGGTGAAGTACATACTAGTGCCGGGCTAAAGCAGATTGTGCTGGATACGGATGGCAATGTCGAAAAATTGATCGTTCACAACCGTGACAGCTCATCAACACAGGAAATTATTGCCGATGCTTATGTGTCAGCAATGCCTGTAGATGTGATGAAAGACTTCATGCCGATCGCTTGGCAATCCATGCCATTTTTTCAACAACTAAATCATTTAGAAGGCGTACCAGTAATCAGCGTCCAAATTTGGTTTGATCGCAAGCTTACAGATATCGATCACACATTGTTTTCCAGATCACCTCTCCTCAGCGTTTATTCTGATATGAGTAACTCTTGCAAAGAGTACGCCGATCCAGACAAATCAATGCTGGAACTGGTTTTTGCACCTGCAGCTGATTGGATTGATCGTCCTAATAGTGAAATTATTGACGCAACTTTGAATGAACTAGCTAAACTGTTTCCTCAGCATTTGCCAAGTCCCGCCAAAGTTCTGAAATCCCATGTAGTTAAGACTCCAAGGTCGATCTACACTGCAATTCCTGACCGTGAAAAATTTCGCCCTACCCAAACAACTCCTATTGCTAATTTCTTTCTATCAGGTAGCTATACAGCGCAACCATTTTTTGGCAGTATGGAAGGGGCTGTACTTTCTGGTAAGCTAACAGCACAGGAAATCCACAAAGCAAGTCAATCTTCTGGAAATAAAGTCCTTGGTCGAACCTCTAACGAAAACCAGTCAAATCCATCTGTCGTCAGTGCCTAAACCGATGGCAATTTGTCAGTCAGTCAATCTTGAGGAAGCCTACGAGATTTGTCGTTGCATTACAGCGAAGTATGCTAAGACTTTTTATCTTGGCACAATGCTAATGTCAGAAGCAAAACGACGAGCAACTTGGGCTATTTATGCTTGGTGTCGTCGTACCGATGAACTTGTCGATGGTTTACAGGCAGATACCACAGATGCCGAAACGCTCTTTAATTGGGAGAAACAGTTGGAGGCAACATTTCGTGGTGATCCTGTCCATGCATCGGATATAGCTCTAGCTGATACCGTTAAGCATTATCCAATGCCGATCCAGCCTTTCAAAGACATGATCTCTGGAATGCGAATGGATCTCAAATACGATCGCTATCAGACCTTCGATGATCTTCATTTATATTGCTATCGTGTTGCAGGCACTGTGGGCTTGATGTCGGCAGCAATTATGGGCTTTGAGACTAAAGATCCATCGGTAATCACTACGGCTACTGAGGCGGCGATCGCCTTGGGGATCGCCATGCAGTTAACTAACATTTTGCGTGATATTGGCGAAGATGCTCAGCGAGGACGAATTTATTTGCCCCTTGAGGATCTACATTATTTCGACTATACCGAAAAAGATTTGTTAAACGGTACTGTTGACGATCGCTGGATTGAGTTGATGCGTTTTCAAATCGAAAGAGCGCGACAGTTTTATCAACATGCTGAGGAGGGTATTTCGGCGTTATGTCGAGATGCTCGATGGCCAGTATGGTCTTCTCTAATTTTGTATCGCAATATCTTAAAGGCGATCGAACGCAATCATTACGAAGTATTTAAGAAGCGGGCTTTTGTCCCCAATTCTAACAAAATGCTTGCTGTCCCTTGGGCATGGCTAAAAGCTCAAACTACTTAAACTTCTTAACCCAGAGATTTATTGAAAGTATTGCAAAGCAACACTTTCAATAAATCTCTGGTATAGCCTTGCAGTAATATAGCGAATACAAATCAAAAAATAAAAGATAAGTGGCGGTGCAATGCACCGCCACTTATCTTTTGTCGAAAAACTAATAAAGAGAGTTTTGCTCTCTTTCCTAGTTTTTATGGGTTTGATGTAGTCGATACCAAGGAATTTCAGGATATTGATGATGCTCCCAATGGTAATGACCAAAGTTATAGCAACTGAAAAATGACCATAGATTAGAGGAGTAACTACTTTGCAAACGCGGAGAAAAATTGGGATTGCCATAGACTTGTTGATGGGGCAGATAAGTCCCAAAAAAGAATAGCTGCAAAGAACTCAATATTAGGGGCAGCAGTCCAAAAAATATTAAATTTGCCAATGAAACATGGAAAATCGTGGTTAAGACACCAGCCATGAGAATCATATTTACCAAAAAAATGATCAGCGATCGCCTTGGGAAATATTCATAAATAAACTTACAATACCAAAGTAATGGGCTAGCCGCACTGCCATGAAAATCAGGATCTTCACTTTGGGAAGGATATCGATGGTGTTTAAAGTGATTTTTAAAACAGAGGTCGTAGGATAAAAATCCATAAATAGTAACTGCAACACGTCCAATCAAATGATTGAGGCCACGATTATGGGGAACTAAATTAACATGGATGGCATCGTGAGCGAGAATAAACAATCCTGTATGAAAGTAAGTCCGTACCAAAACCGCACTCATCAACCAGAACCACGAAGTATTTAATATTGGAATTGTAAGTAACGCAAATAGGCTAACAAACCATAGACCAATAATAGTTACAGCTATTAGTAATCCGCTCCAATCATCTGCTGCCAATACCTTGTGTTGTGAGATAAGCATTTGCATATTACAGCGCTATGTGTCTTCTGAAAATCCAGAGATATTTCTGAAACGGTTGTAAATCAATTGTTTTAGAAATATCTATGCACTACATAAAGACTAAACAGATCGTATCAATATCAAAAAAGGATTAACATTTCAGAAAAGGCAGCGCGATCGCGCTGCCTTTTCTGAAATGTTAATCCTTTTTTGATATTGATACGATCTGTTTAGTCTTTATGTAGTGCATAGATATTTCTAAAACAATTGATTTACAACCGTTTCAGAAATATCTCTGGATTTTCAGAAGACACATAGCGCTGTAATATGCAAATGCTTATCTCACAACACAAGGTATTGGCAGCAGATGATTGGAGCGGATTACTAATAGCTGTAACTATTATTGGTCTATGGTTTGTTAGCCTATTTGCGTTACTTACAATTCCAATATTAAATACTTCGTGGTTCTGGTTGATGAGTGCGGTTTTGGTACGGACTTACTTTCATACAGGATTGTTTATTCTCGCTCACGATGCCATCCATGTTAATTTAGTTCCCCATAATCGTGGCCTCAATCATTTGATTGGACGTGTTGCAGTTACTATTTATGGATTTTTATCCTACGACCTCTGTTTTAAAAATCACTTTAAACACCATCGATATCCTTCCCAAAGTGAAGATCCTGATTTTCATGGCAGTGCGGCTAGCCCATTACTTTGGTATTGTAAGTTTATTTATGAATATTTCCCAAGGCGATCGCTGATCATTTTTTTGGTAAATATGATTCTCATGGCTGGTGTCTTAACCACGATTTTCCATGTTTCATTGGCAAATTTAATATTTTTTGGACTGCTGCCCCTAATATTGAGTTCTTTGCAGCTATTCTTTTTTGGGACTTATCTGCCCCATCAACAAGTCTATGGCAATCCCAATTTTTCTCCGCGTTTGCAAAGTAGTTACTCCTCTAATCTATGGTCATTTTTCAGTTGCTATAACTTTGGTCATTACCATTGGGAGCATCATCAATATCCTGAAATTCCTTGGTATCGACTACATCAAACCCATAAAAACTAGGAAAGAGAGCAAAACTCTCTTTATTAGTTTTTCGACAAAAGATAAGTGGCGGTGCATTGCACCGCCACTTATCTTTTATTTTTTGATTTGTATTCGCTATATTACTGCAAGGCTATACCAGAGATTTATTGAAAGTGTTGCTTTGCAATACTTTCAATAAATCTCTGGGTTAAGAAGTTTAAGTAGTTTGAGCTTTTAGCCATGCCCAAGGGACAGCAAGCATTTTGTTAGAATTGGGGACAAAAGCCCGCTTCTTAAATACTTCGTAATGATTGCGTTCGATCGCCTTTAAGATATTGCGATACAAAATTAGAGAAGACCATACTGGCCATCGAGCATCTCGACATAACGCCGAAATACCCTCCTCAGCATGTTGATAAAACTGTCGCGCTCTTTCGATTTGAAAACGCATCAACTCAATCCAGCGATCGTCAACAGTACCGTTTAACAAATCTTTTTCGGTATAGTCGAAATAATGTAGATCCTCAAGGGGCAAATAAATTCGTCCTCGCTGAGCATCTTCGCCAATATCACGCAAAATGTTAGTTAACTGCATGGCGATCCCCAAGGCGATCGCCGCCTCAGTAGCCGTAGTGATTACCGATGGATCTTTAGTCTCAAAGCCCATAATTGCTGCCGACATCAAGCCCACAGTGCCTGCAACACGATAGCAATATAAATGAAGATCATCGAAGGTCTGATAGCGATCGTATTTGAGATCCATTCGCATTCCAGAGATCATGTCTTTGAAAGGCTGGATCGGCATTGGATAATGCTTAACGGTATCAGCTAGAGCTATATCCGATGCATGGACAGGATCACCACGAAATGTTGCCTCCAACTGTTTCTCCCAATTAAAGAGCGTTTCGGCATCTGTGGTATCTGCCTGTAAACCATCGACAAGTTCATCGGTACGACGACACCAAGCATAAATAGCCCAAGTTGCTCGTCGTTTTGCTTCTGACATTAGCATTGTGCCAAGATAAAAAGTCTTAGCATACTTCGCTGTAATGCAACGACAAATCTCGTAGGCTTCCTCAAGATTGACTGACTGACAAATTGCCATCGGTTTAGGCACTGACGACAGATGGATTTGACTGGTTTTCGTTAGAGGTTCGACCAAGGACTTTATTTCCAGAAGATTGACTTGCTTTGTGGATTTCCTGTGCTGTTAGCTTACCAGAAAGTACAGCCCCTTCCATACTGCCAAAAAATGGTTGCGCTGTATAGCTACCTGATAGAAAGAAATTAGCAATAGGAGTTGTTTGGGTAGGGCGAAATTTTTCACGGTCAGGAATTGCAGTGTAGATCGACCTTGGAGTCTTAACTACATGGGATTTCAGAACTTTGGCGGGACTTGGCAAATGCTGAGGAAACAGTTTAGCTAGTTCATTCAAAGTTGCGTCAATAATTTCACTATTAGGACGATCAATCCAATCAGCTGCAGGTGCAAAAACCAGTTCCAGCATTGATTTGTCTGGATCGGCGTACTCTTTGCAAGAGTTACTCATATCAGAATAAACGCTGAGGAGAGGTGATCTGGAAAACAATGTGTGATCGATATCTGTAAGCTTGCGATCAAACCAAATTTGGACGCTGATTACTGGTACGCCTTCTAAATGATTTAGTTGTTGAAAAAATGGCATGGATTGCCAAGCGATCGGCATGAAGTCTTTCATCACATCTACAGGCATTGCTGACACATAAGCATCGGCAATAATTTCCTGTGTTGATGAGCTGTCACGGTTGTGAACGATCAATTTTTCGACATTGCCATCCGTATCCAGCACAATCTGCTTTAGCCCGGCACTAGTATGTACTTCACCGCCCCGTTCAATTACATAGTCAGCGATCGGTTTACAGAGTCGCTCTGGTGGTGCGCCATCTAAATAAGCAATGCGTGAACCATCTTTTTGTTGCAAAAACTTATTTAGCGCACGCAGAGGGATTGTGGCAGAAATTACATCTGGATCGATAAATTTCAGAGATTTACAAACAGCAATAAAAATGTCCGTGGTAATATCCTCACCAATACCATGCATTTTTAGCCATTCGTTAAACGTATATTTATCCATAGAAGCGACATATTTGTCACCACGGACGATCGCAGGAATCAAACCAATTGCAAATCGTATTTTTTGATTCCAAGTCAGCATGTCATTGTTGCGTAGAATCGAGATAATAATGTTGATTGGTGCTGGAAGGTCAGGTACATCAAACCAAGAAAGCACTCCAGGCTTTTCGGGCTGGTTGAAAATTAAAGCATGGCGCTTCCATTGCAGACGGTCAAGAATATTTAGTTCCCCCATTAGCTGCAACATATTTGGATAAGCCCCAAAAAAGTTATGCAGCCCTGTTTCGATCCAATCTCCATCCTTATCTTTCCAAGCTGCAACTAAGCCACCTAGAACATCATTACGCTCTAGCAAAATCGGCTGATGACCCAAATCTATTAGATATTTGGCACAGGCTAACCCTGCTAACCCTCCTCCAGCGATCGCAACGCGCATACCTTTTCAATACCTATAGGTTTAATTTTTTATGTTTAATTATCTCCATCTTACTTTGCAAAGCTTAATAATTTACTAAATTTTGTCATTAAAACCCAGAAAGTAGAGTGGGGCGCTTAGCACCCCACTCTACCTTCTGGGTTTTACGTTTGTGAACCATTGGATAATCACATTTTTGCTTTAAGATGGCGATCAGCACTTCAATCTTAGACAGTATGGTAGAAAGCCCAATTGATTCCCCTGAGATCTCTAGTAAGCCATCTCGTAAATTATGGATGGAGGCGATTAAGTTCCCGATGTATAGTGTGGCAATCGTGCCGATCGCTACGGGAACGGCTGTTGCCTATCGCAACACAGGGGCGATTAACTGGAGTATTTTTGTCATGTTTCTGGTTTCCGCAGTTTTGATTTTAGTCTGGGAAAATCTCTGCAATGACGTATTCGACGCGGAAACAGGCATTGATATTAATAAGGCGCATTCAGTTGTTAATCTTACGGGCAAGAAGAATTTAATCTTTGCGATCGCTAATATTTGTTTGCTTCTAGGCATTAGTGGCGTATTGGCAATTTCTTGGATACAGCAAGATATTGTGGTGGTTAGTGCGATCGCCCTTTGCTGTTTTCTGGGCTATATATATCAAGGCCCCCCATTTCGGTTGGGCTATCAAGGATGGGGTGAAGTTTTATGCTTTTTTGCCTTTGGTCCCTTAGGAGTTTCGGCAGCTTATTATAGTCAAACTAAATCTTGGTCAATTGGCTCCATTGCCGCAGCGATTATTGTCGGAATTATTACTAGCCTGATTTTGTTCTGTTCCCATTTCAATCAGGTTGCCGATGATCTTGCCGCAGGTAAAAAATCACCTGTTGTGCGTTTGGGCACTAAGCGCTCAGCCCAACTTTTACCTTGGATTTGTGCTGTGATCTATGGGATTGCGATTGCGGCGATCACCCTTGATTTTTTCCCCATCTGGACTGCGATCATCTTAATTAGCTTACCGATAGCATGGAAATTATGTACATTTATCAGTGAAAACCACGAACGCGCCGAGCTTTTACTCAACTATCGCTTCATCGCGGTTGCCTTGCATTTTGTGATTGGTTCTTGCCTTAGTGTCAGCCTGATCTTATAGAACTATAATTTAAATGATTTTGCCAAATAAAATTTATCACTGTTCAGCAGGTATCGCGATTGCTGGAGGTGGTGTCAAAACCTACGTTGATGGTTTGTATGCAGCAATGCCAGATACATTTGGCACAGAAATCATTGCTAATCCTAAAGACCATGATCAAAGTGCCTTTAAATTGCTGCATATTCACGAAACCAGTGCCATAGCTCAGGTCAACAATTCCTGTCCTGTCGTTTTTACAGCTCATAATCATGATGTTTACTGTGCCAGTGGAACTAAGCATCTGTCGGTTCGTAAATCTAGCTGTGATCGCCTATTAAATTCATGGGGATGTGCTTGGGGGCATGTTGTTGATGGTTGTGGTAGTCGTCGCCCTGCTCAGATTCTCACTAACTTAGAACGAGCTAATACCGAGCTAAATGCTCTCAAAAGGCTTGGTATTTTGACGATTGCGAATAGTGATTATGTGCGATCGCAGTTGCTTGCTAATGGGTTGCCTGAATCACAGGTTGTAACTTTACTTTATGGTATCGCGGCAACTGCAACTAGCCATGAGCCTTTGGATAGGAAGATTCATCATCAGAAACGGATTCTTTTTGCAGGTAGAATCGTGCCAGACAAAGGACTAGATTGGTTATTGCGAACAATGCCTTTCCTAGATTCGCAAATCCATTTAGATATTGCAGGTGAAGGGTGGGCGATGCCTCAGGTTCTGAAGTTGGCGGAGGAATTGAATATTGGCGATCGCCTAACTTGGCATGGCTGGTGTCAAAGAGAGAAGCTAGAGCAGCTATATCGTCAAAGCTTTGCTGTAATTTTTCCTAGTGTTTGGCCAGAGCCTGCGGGACTAGTAACTTTAGAAGCCTATGTGAGATTCCGCCCAGTGATTGCTAGTGATGTTGGGGGAATTCCTGAGTATATTCAGGATGGAAAAACGGGAATTTTAGTTGAGCCAAATAATAGTCAAAAGCTAGCTGAGTCAATCACGGATTTAGCTAATAATTTTGATAAAGCACGCGAAATTGGTATAGCTGGCAATAATTTATTCCATTCAGAATTTACCCTTGCTATACATGCTCAAAGATTGCAAGAAATTTATGACTTAGCGATCGCTAAATTTCACAAATCTTTTTGATAAAAGCCTGTCGAAGTCAGGCTTTTATCAAAACTTTTAAGCTTGACTTTTAAGCTTGTTTCGCTTCTGAGCCATCAATAATGCGTTGGAATAGATAGCCTGTCCCACGAGCCGTCAAGATTAATTCAGGATTGCTAGGATCTTCTTCGAGTTTTGCCCTCAAGCGAGAAATATGGACATCGACAACGCGAGTATCCACATGACGCTCTGGTGTGTATCCCCAAACCTCTTGCAAGATTTCTGCCCTTGAAAAAGCTTCACCTGATCGCCCGACCAATAGCTCTAACAAACTAAACTCCATACCCGTCAAACGGATACGCTCATCGGACTTGTAGACTTGACGCTTGTTAGTGTCAATCTTGATCGTGTTGATATGAATTACGCCAGAACTAGGGATGCCTGATGTGCCATTGCGATCAAAGCGCCGCAATACTGAACGAATCCGCGCTTCTAATTCCTTTGGTGAAAAAGGCTTCACAACGTAATCATCAGCACCTAACTCGAGTCCTGTAATGCGATCGGCAACATCACCTAAAGCGGTCAGCATGATAATCGGGATGTCCGATTCTTTGCGAAGCTCTTGACATACCCCGTAGCCGTCGAGCTTTGGCATCATGACATCAAGAACTACCAAGTCAGGGTTTTCTTTGTGAAAAACTTCGATCGCTTCTTCGCCATCTGCGGCGGTGACGACCTCGTAACCAATCATCGACAGACGTGTTTCCAGAATTCGACGGATACTAGCTTCGTCGTCTACAACTAAAATTTTTTCCTTATGGTTTTCCAAGCCAGTTTACACTCCACTATGTTGCTAGCTGCAATTCAGTAAAATTTTATAGTTTTACATATTTATTTAGCTAAGTTTACAAGAAATCGGTCGTTACAATCCGAAAACAAAACTTAAAGTTTCAGAATAAACTTAATCTGGGCTTTACCTGATTTTCAGCTACAGTCACCTTGTCTCATGGACAAACCAAAAACCAAGAATTGATTGGCGGTACTTTGCGCCGCCAGTCAATTCTCGGTTTATACCAATTCACAAGAGAGTAGCAACACTTCTGTGGATTAATGTGAGTTCGATATCGTCATTTGGGGCGAGCAAGGCAAGTCCCAAATGGCGAAAAGTGGCAAGAATCGCTAGGTGATTCTTGCCACTTTTCGCTTTCGTCGAACTGACGGTGAATAAAAAACAAACCCTGTAAGAGTTTTGAAAGCACAAAATGGAGGAGCCACTTTGTGCTTTGGTATTAGCGACTTGTGCTGTCGGTTCTTTCCGATTTTGTGTGAGTGAATGGGATAAAATTGTATGAAGTTTTATGCACGATGAGGATTTTGCGATCATGACTGAACCAACTCAAGTACCACAAGCTACTGATCCAAAAATGGGATTTAATACCTATGCAGAAAGGTTAAATGGTAGAGCCGCTAT
>JBJTVM010000133.1:0-3634 GCA_046081205.1 Pseudanabaena sp.
AGCAGTTTTGCCATCGGGACTAATGGCGATCGCGGCATCCATACGTTGATTATTACAACGAATCCATTCGCCATCGACACAGGCATCGGTGGGATAAATTGTGGATACATAGAAATCATCGGGAGCAACGCCATTTTGCAATACTGGTTCAAGATTTGCATCAGATGTGTCGCGATCCTGTAGGACTGCACCAATTTCAATCAATTCACCCATGATTGTTTCCATGAGGTCATGGGATGGTGCAGAAATACGGATTCTCGCCAAAGAAGTACTTTGTCTTTGTTCACCAAGGTTAAACTCTAATACTTGGAAACTACCACCATTATCTGTTACCAAATCAAGGGCACGATTGATGATGCCAGAATCTAGCAAATGTCCTGTTAATTCGACAATTCTTGCTTCTACACCACCTTGCTCAATGCCTTGGTCACTGCTTTCTGCAGCAATAGGAACTTCAATCGTTCTCAAAGTCAAACATTTTGCTGCACCACCAGCTTTCAAAAACTCAGTGAGAGGAGTTTCGATCACGGTGAACCCAGCATTGGTAATGCGTTGTTTTAAGCGATCGCTGATTTTGTTCATTACGACATTGCGATCGACATTGACCGCATTGCAAGCAAAGTTAACGGCATCCGCCTCTTCGATCGCAATCCGTTTGTCCGCAGGAACGCGCATTTCAATCAAGCGATTGGAATAGGAATCAAAGGCAGGTGGATAGTACAGTAAATATCCGCCTGTTAATGGACAGAAGCAGGTATCAAGGTGATAGAAGCGATTGTCAATTAAACGTAGCGACAAAACTTCGACATCGAGCCATTTTGCCAAGTAAGGATGAGCATCTAGCTCAGAACGGAAGCCATAGCCAGCCCAGAGCCAACCACCACTTCGATCAAACAAGGCATCACCAGCACCTTCAAAGGGTAAATCCTTAGGTAGTTCAAACACTGTAAAGCCCTTAGACTCAAACCATGCTTTGAAATAAGGCTCTTCGCCTTGACGCTCTTTGTGTAAAAAACGGCTCAATACCGCTTTGTCGCCCAATACTAGACCAGCGTTGGCTGTAAATACCATGTCTGGCCAGCCTTTTTCGGGTGGTACTAGCTCGACATTAACTAAACCCTTGAGGACTCCATACAGTTTTTGCCATTGCTCTACAGCGCGATCGCGGCTAGATTTGTGAACGTTGCCCTCCATCCAAGGATTGATCACATAGTCTACGTCGTAGTGATCGGGAGCGCACATTAGATAATTCAGTTGGGCAGTCATAAATAAAAGTAAATAATTAGAGGAGAATGCGATTTTTGGTCACATCCATACTGGCAGCTACCAAAAATCGCCAAACAATTGCAAAGCTGCCAATCTTTAATCATACCTAACGCTTCATACCTAACGCTATTACAAAAGTTATCGTCTCTTGATAATTGATGCCAAAAAAATTTTCATAGACTATTGCAAATTATGGGGGAATAGGCTAGATTATCTGTAGATCCATCCTATCCCCCCCGTGTGGGTCTGGTATCCCCGAAATGGCAATTACTTCCGAAAGGGGTAAGCGCAAATTGGTAGACCTAAAGCTATCCGCTACACATACGGTATGGTGGCTACTGATGCCGAAGGGATATTTTGTATTCCTACAACTTAATAAAAATAGAAAGGCTCGCAATGCGAGCCTTTCTATTTAAAAAAAATCTCGCGTTGCGAGATTTTTTTTTAAATTAGCCACCAATTTGGGACATGGTGCGAAAATAGCTTTTCTGCTCACCAGTGCCGCGATCTCTTTCTTTAAAATTAATTTCGTCCTTGAGGTTAAGTAAATCGCGCACCGCAACTCTTAGATCCGCAAAATTATTACCCTGACGCAGGGCAGTTTTTAGATCGATCTGTCCCGTTTCATTTAATAGACATGGACGCAATAGACCATCAGCCGATAGCCGAATCCGATTGCAACGATCGCAAAAACATTCAGACATTTGACTAATAAAGCCCAAAGTCCCCTTAGCGTTGGGGATTTGAAATACATCGGCAGGTCCATTACCTTTGCATTTACCAGCTTCTAGACCGTAGCGATCGCTGATTTGTTGGCGCAGAGTTGCTGAGTCCACCCAACCCTTATGCGTAAATAAGCTGTCGTTACCAATCGGCATAAACTCAATAAACCTAATATGCCAATTGCGATCAATACTCAGAGCCGCTAAATCTAATATTTCGCGATCGTTTACATCTGGCACAACTACCACATTAAGTTTGAGTGGATCAAAGCCAACAGCATGGGCGGCTAAGATCCCATCCCATACTTTTTCCCAGAGATTGCGTCCTGTAATTTGCCGAAACACATTGCGATCTAGGGAATCGAGACTAATGTTTATTCGCCGTAAACCTGCTGCATACAGTGGCTGAGCTAACTCACCAAGTAAAAAACCATTAGTGGTCATCGACAAATCTTCTACCCCTTGTAAATTGGCGATCGCTCCCACCAAACTTACTAAATCTCGCCGCAGTAGAGGCTCCCCACCTGTCAGCCGAAATTTCTTAAAGCCAAGGGGAATAAATACCTCTTGAATTAAGTTGATTAACTCAGTATTGGTGAGGGATTGCTGCGCCTGAATATAATCGACTTCCGTGCCTTCAGGCATACAGTAGGTGCAGCGAAAATTGCAGCGATCGATCAAACTGATGCGAAGGTAGTCAACATTGTTCACAGATTTAATGTCCTCATGGCTGGCGTGTCAGAAATTAATAGTGGCGTTAAGCGCCACTATTAATCAGCTAATCAGCAATTCTAGTTATAAAAAATAGTTTTTTGAAAGCCCGCCGTTGGCGGGCTTTCAAAAAACTGATTTTAATAATGAGAATTGCTGAGCCTAGTAGCTGTAATGACCTTACTTGAAGCTGCAAATTTAGGCGATATTGTTGTTGCTAAGACCCTTACCCCTAGACCCTTTCTCGTTTTGTGAGATAGGATCAAGAAATTTTCTTACTCCTCTTCTCCCTGAACGGGAGAAGGGGGATGAGGGTAATTTAAATTTCGTGTCAATCTTGTATTTATATCTTAACTTTTCTCCTGCCTAGCTACTTAGTCTATTCTTACCTCTAGATCACTATCAAATATTCTTACTAAATCCTTGAGTTTTTTTGATTAGCTTGCGGATACAGCATAAGCTAATGAGGTTGAATTTTTGGTTTTGCCAAAGTTAAGTTTTTATCGGAGAATTATTATGGCGCATGCAGAATTATATAAAGGAGATGCTAGTGAAGAGGTAACTCTCCTGCAATCATTATTAGGAATCAATGCTGATGGCGTTTTTGGCGATCAAACTGAAGCTGCTGTCATTAAATTTCAGACAGAGCATAACCTTGATGCTGATGGCATAGTCGGTTCATTGACATGGGCAACTTTAGAAACAAAGAAAGCCGCGCCTGAACCTGAAGTGATTTCCAACGCTGTTGGAAAAATCATGGGTGGAATTGGTATTGGTTAAGGTAATCAAACTTAAGTTTATTTGGTTCAAAGCCATAAAGTCTTGTGCGAAAACTCAAATAAGTAATTTTAAAAAGCTTTACATAGTAAAGCTTTTTAAAATTACAGAAGAGTCTCAACTACCGAAGCGGCACTGGTCATCTAAAACGTGATCGA
>JBJTVM010000134.1:0-10469 GCA_046081205.1 Pseudanabaena sp.
AAACCGATTTTGGTGTTTCCAGCGCCTTAGGCGCTGGAAACACCAAAATAGGTTTAATAATGAGAATTGCTACCTTTACCCTAAGATGCTTGCCATAGATTTGAACTTGAGGTAACTTATGTGTCTTAGTGCAGAGTATTAAATTTAATATTAATTTAATACTCTGCGCTGCGATTAGTCGCCAATTTAGCAACTTTACTAAATCTAAGGAAAGCAATCCGTCAATGAAAATAAGCATCAGCAAGACATTTCAAGGCTTTATTTCTCAAGGTTTTGGTTGTTTGCTTCCCATTGCAATTTTGTCCCCTAACTTAGCGATCGCAGCACCAGTTAATGCTCAATCCCAAGCAACCCCCAGTTCACAGAGTAGTCCTCAAATTACCCAAAATATCATTTATGTAAATCCTCAAACGGGTAGCGATCGTCCAGAGCAAGGAAGCGATACTGCACCACTTAAAACGATTACCTATGCGATGAGTCGCGTTCAGGCTGGGCAGATTATTCAACTAGCCTATGGAACCTATAGTAGTGCTTCGGGTGAGCAGTTCCCATTGCGGCTTCGTCCTAATGTGACATTACGGGGTAATGAAGCCACTAAAGGCAAAGGCATCATCATTTTGGGTGGGGGAACCCTACGCACAGGATCTGGGTTTCCTCAAAATGTGGCGATCGCGTTTGGTGATGGAGCAGAATTGCGAGGCGTGACTGTGACGAATCCTAATCCTAGGGGTTATGGACTGTGGATTGAGAATGCTAGTCCTGCGATCGCCAATAATACCTTGATCGATAATCAGCAAGATGGCGGCTTAATTACTGGGAAATCAACGGCGATTATTTCGGCAAATCAATTTTTTCGCAATGGAACCAGTGGCTTAGCGATCGAGGGTGAAGCTAGTCCAGATATTCGCGGTAATCTCTTTCAGCAAACCACTTTTGGGATGAGTATTCGTCAAGATGCATCTCCCCAAATCACGGAAAACACTTTTACACAAAATCAAAATGGACTCCTGATCCAATCCAATGCCAAGCCCATTTTGCGTGGCAATGCGATCGTTAATAATCGTGCTTATGGCGTAACGATTTCTGATATTGCCCAGCCAGATCTGGGCAAACCTGACGATGATGGTAACAACACTTTTCAGGGAAATGGCACATTCGATCTGCAAAATGTCAGCCGTAATGCGGTTGCTGTGATTGGCAATCAGTTGGATATTAATAGAGTGAAGGGAAACTTGCAATTGTCAGGTGTCCGTCCGCCAGCAAATCTATTTGCGAGTAGTCCTTCGACAAATGTGGCAACGGTAAATGCTGCGGTTGTAAGTAAGACCTTACCCACTACACCCAAAAGCGATCGCTTTGCCAATATCAACCAAAAACTTGAACAACAGATTGCTACCAGTCAGCCCATGAATCTTGCGCCTCCTCTTGATAATCCGCCAGCATTGGTTAGATCGACATCTTCGAGCATCAATCAAGGCAGTCAAGCCAATAATCCTTTCTGGTACGAGCCTGTTACCTCCGTAATCATTAGAATTACGCCTAAAAGTTTTAACTCTCCCATACCTGCTAATCCTGAGATTAGTACTAGTTTGCCACCCGTGCGATCTAGTCCTCCTAGTGGCGAACCTGTCAATCAACCCATCCAAATTGCGCCACTGGCTAATACCAGTTTTAAGCCCCAAAACCCGCCTCGGTATCGAGTAGTTGTGCCTGTCTCTTCACCTAACGCCGTTGCTCAAGTCCGTCAAATTGTGCCAAATTCCTTTGCCTCTAGGCTTAATGGCTATTTAGTGGTGCAGATTGGAGCTTACAGCGATCGCCGTATCGCTGAAGTGCAGGTGTCTCGCCTCGCCCAACAAGGTCTATCAGCAAAGATCGAGTCAATTAATCCGTAGCTCCAAAATAGAGTCGGCACTTTGTGTCGTCTCTATTTTGGGGTTTTGCTATAAAATACAGATGTCTAAATCTTTTTTGATAATTGTCCTATGACCTTAAACAAAGTTCACCTAGTTGGACGTGCAGGACGTGACCCTGAAGTTAAATATTTTGAGTCTGGCAAAGTGGTTTGCAACTTTACGATCGCAGTTAATCGTAATACTAGTAACCGCGATGAGCCACCCGATTGGTTTGATTTAGAAATTTGGGACAAAACTGCCGAAGTTGCCAAAAACTTTGTCAGAAAGGGCAGCTTAATCGGTGTATCAGGATCATTAAAGTTTGATCGCTGGAATGATCGCTCGACAGGCGATGAGCGTCAAAAGCCCGTAATTCGTGTGGATCGCCTAGAACTACTTGGCTCACGCAAGGATAATGAAGCCGCAAGCAGTAGCGGTAGCTATGACGATGACTTCTAAATCCAAAAGCCTTGTCTAATAAGGCTTCTAAAGTTTTTTATTCGGTTGAATACGGTTTTCCTACCCAAAAATCAGCGATCGCATCAGTAAGAATATATTTTAGATATTTTCATTAAAGATGAAGGGAAACGATTATGTTTAATCTTGGCGAGCTAAACTCCTCTAACAACCTTTTGCTCGATTATCTCAAAAATCAATCGCCTGAAACTCTAGCAACTGTTGCTCAGTCCGTCAGCCCTGAAGCGCAGCAGATCATTACCCAAAATATTCAAAACTTGTTAGGTATTTTGCCTGCACAACACTTTAATGTCAGTATCACCACTGATCGCGAAAACTTAGCAGGCTTAATTGGCTCGGCAATGATGACTGGTTACTTCATCCGCCAAATGGAGACAAGAATGCAGCTAGACCATTCCTTGGATGAAATTTAATCCCCAAAAAAGTTAAGATGGCGCTTTGCGCCATCTTAACTTTTTGAAATAAAAAGGAGCGTTCTCCGCTCTCTTTGATACCCAAAAACTAAGAGTGGAAGCGCGAGGCGCTTCCACTCTTAGTTTTTGCTAAGCAAAACTTTTGATTGCTATGTTTATGATTTTTGCTTATGACCGTGAAAACGAATACCTAAGAATACGTCGTATATAAATCCAGCTAAATCTGGCATTTTGAAGATTCCCAAGGTCTGCGGTGAGCCATTAGCGTCCAGCAAAGGCTTCATTTGATAATATGCTTTCTCGTAATAGTACCAAGGCACATTCGGCCAAAGATGGTGAATTAAGTGATAATTTTGACCTAATAGCATGATATTTAAAAATCTTCCAGGATAAACTCTGGCATTCTTCCAGCGCGATCGCTCAACAAAAGGACGATGAGGCAAATAGTCAAAAAACAAGCCTAACAAAAGTCCCATAACGGCTGCTGGCACAAACCAAAAGTTCATCATGTAACTAAGGAAACCATATTGATAGCCAACAAATATGGTTGCAACTACAATTAAGCGGCTAATAGCCCATTCTAAAAGCTCGTAGTTTCTCCACAAACGACGTTGGAAAAAGAAAACTTCATGATAGAAAAATCTTGCAGCAATTAACCACAATGGTCCACCCGTAGAAACGTAGTGATCAGGATCATCTTCCTCGTCATTTACATGGGCGTGGTGCTGCATATGCACCCTTGTAAATACTGGGAATACAAATCCTTGCAATACTGCGGCAATATGCCCTATCGCTGCATTGATAATGCGATTTGGGTGAGCAACGTTATGGGAAGCATCATGAATTACTGTTCCCAGTACATAAAGCGCCGAAAAGTTACATACAAATACGAGCCAGTGCGCCCAGCCCCATATCCAATAACCTGTTGTCGATGCAGTTGCTAAAACAATCGAACCCAGTAGCAGTAGTATTGTTGGATTAAATCCCTGTGCTGCACCCATCAGACCGATTGGAACAGTTGGGGCTTTGTCCTGCTGCTGCATTGTGTCACTCCTTACTCAAGTTTCCTATCTTTACATCCAAATATGCGTTTGGGCTTTGCTAGTTGCAAAAAACAAATACATATTCGATTGTTGCGTTTTATTACATTTTTTATTCTTCTCTATGCTACCGATAATAGAGCGAGATTGCAACTTTGATTTTGAGGCAATCAGTTTTTGGGTGGTGCTAAATAGGTAAAGATGGGTAGCACGAATCGCCGCCCATCCTTACTACAGCGAAAACCCAAGATTAGTGGCAGCGCAAAGCACCACTACTCTAACATGACTTAAAAAGGCTCATTGAGGTATGACAATCCTAAAGAGTTTGTGGAAATGCCCCCGAATGGGTGCGCTTCTACAAATCCCAAAATATATAAATGATTTATACCAAAGCAAAAAATGGCATAGCCATTTTTTGCTTTGGTATTGCTTAGCGTTTTTAGCTGATTTAAAGAATCGCGTCAATTTATAAAATTTGATCTCATGTAGCTGAAGCGGAGACATTCAATGGGAACCACAATCTGGGTATTAAGTAACGGCAATATGACAGAGGGGGATGACTGGGATCATTCAGCGTTGTTTTATGCTATTGAGAAACTTGATCCTCTATGTGAGCAACTAGGTTTAATCAAGATTTCTGAATTTCTTGATTGGACAGACTTTGAAGCAAATATGTCTGAAGATGATGATTTTCCTGATGAGGAATTACTGAGAGATAAAGCATCGTGGTTCAATCCATCGGCAGCTTTACCAATGCTAAGATCTTTGCGTGCATATGTGGCAAGTAATGAGTCTGAGCGTGAAAGTCTTTTGGAAAAAGGTAAAGAGCATCTCGCAGAAGAATTGCTTGAGGATTTAGATGATTGCATTGCAAAGGTTGAGAAGATTGAAACAGAGGGTGATTTATTCCATTTCTGTGTTGTTATGTAACTCCAAGTGCAAACATACAAATTAATAAACTCAATTTTGCAGTTAGATATGGACTATACAGTTCGAGCTTTAACAACTGCTGATGAGCCGATTCTTTGGACGATGATCATGTATGCGGCTCATGAACCTTCACTTGAGTCCGTGCAGCGTCAGCCAATACTTACTCGCTATGTGGATGGATGGGGAAAGCTAGGAGATATGGGATTTGTTGCCTTAGAGGGAGAAAAGGCGATCGCCTCAGTTTGGTTACGTTTAGGCTCAGAAGATGATAGAGGACTTGGGTACATTGCTCCCAACATTCCAGAGTTAGCGATGGCAGTGTTGCCTGAATATCGAGGTAATGGTGTTGGTACTACTTTGCTAAAGCAAGTTTTGCGATCGGCTGAAGGTTTATTCCCTGCGATATGTCTGAGTGTTCGTTCGGATAATCCAGTAGTGAACTTATATCAACGATTGGGCTTTGCGAAAGTCGAAGGCAGCGAGATGATCAATCGAGTTGGCGGTATTTCTTTTAATTTGGTCTACAAGTTTATTGTTTAAGTGAAAGGTGCTCCATTTTTATGAATAATGCGATCGCTTAGTCGAGCTGAAATGCGATCGCTTTTTGATGTTTTTGTTTGAGGTAAATACATGTGAACACATCCAAATCTAATTCAGATAAGTTATTATTACATTGTTTGCTCTAGGTAATTAATTATGAAATGGGAAGAAGTTTGTGAGAATAAACAGCTACAAGATTTACCCTTCAAAATTGAATTAAATAAATGGGGGCAAATCATCATGAGTCCAGTAAAGATTAAACATTCTTTTCATCAAGGAAGAATCCAACGCTTGTTAGAGTCTTTATTGAGTAATGGGGAAGTAATGCCAGAATGTGCGATCGACACGACAGATGGGATTAAGGTTGCTGATGTTGTTTGGTGTTCGGAGGAACGATTTGACAAAATTCAAGATGAAGTATCAGCTTCAATTGCGCCAGAGATTTGTATAGAAGTTAAATCTATAGGCAATAGCTTGGGTGAAATGGAATTCAAAAAAAAGTTATACTTTGAAGCTCAAGCGCTTGAAGTATGGCTATGTAACGAACAAGGTCAAATAAGATTTTATAACGAACAAGGGGAGTTAGCTCAATCTCTATTAGTCCCTAATTTCCCGAATCAGATTAAACGATAATTATTTTTTGGTTTTGATCGTGATTCTAGAGGTAAGAATGGGCGGCGCTACGCGCCGCCCATTCTTACCATTTGTTTTGATGAGGAATGTTTGAGGCAATCTCTTGATGAATCGAAAGCGGTGTTAGGCGATCGCCTACTCATTGTCAGCTAAACTAGTTAAATAATCGATGTAATGAGTTTTTATAGTAAGACTCAATAATTATGTCTTCATACATATCATCGTTGCATAAATGGTTGAAACCAAAGCGGCTAGCCATTTTTGAAGCTTGTTTGATTGGGGTATTGTCGGGCTTAGCCGCCGTCATGTTGAAACAGGGGATTGGTTTGATCGGTGGTTGGCGGATACAGATTGCTAATGACCTCCCCCCTTGGTTTGCCTTGCCGATCATTGGCTTGGCTGGCGGGTATCTTTCAGGATTTTTAATTGAACAATTTGCAACTGAAGCTTCAGGCAGTGGCATCCCCCAAGTGAAAGCAGCCCTGAGCTATGTGCCGATCGCTCTAAATTTGCGTGTTGCCATCGTGAAGATTGCCAGCACGATCTTGGCACTGGGGTCAGGATTAGCGCTGGGTCGTCAGGGGCCAACCGTTCAGATTGGAGCCGCGATCGCAGGACAGATCAGCCAATGGATACCCACATCACCCGAATATCAACGCCAACTGATCGCCGCAGGATCCGCCGCAGGACTTGCCGCAGGATTTAATGCCCCGATCGCAGGTGTGTTATTTGTAATAGAAGAACTGCTGCATGATGTCTCTAGCTTGACCTTAGGGACTGCTATTCTAGCTTCCTTTATTGGTGGAGTTGTTTCTTTGATGTTATCAGGGGCTAACCTTGACTCAGTGATCCCTAAAATTCAATTTTCTGCACAAGAGATTCCTTTTTTATTATTACTCGGTTTACTGGTTGGATGTTTGGCTGCATTGTTTAATCACAGCGTACTTGCAGCTACTCAATGGAATCGGCGCTTTTTTAAAGTTGGATTAGCGTGGCGAATTGCGATCGCAGGTTGTTTGTCTGGTATTGCGATCGCTATGTTACCTATTGACTTTCGTGACAGTACGGGGTTACAGATATTTTTATCAATGGGGCAATCTGAATGGCAACTAGCCGCAGGGGCTTTTGTAGTACGTTTTATCCTGACCCTTATTGCTTGTAGTTCGGAAACTTCTGGAGGATTATTTGTACCGAGTTTAATTTTAGGAGCGGCTCTAGGTTCACTGGTGGGGAATTTAGAACATTCACTATTAGGTATGGGAACGCTAGGAACCTATGCATTATCTGGTATGGGAGCTTTTTTTGGAGCAGTTGCAAAAGTGCCAATTACTGCTTTTGTGATTGTTTTTGAAATCACGCGAGATTTTAATATTATTCTGCCATTGATGATTACCAGTGTAGTAGCTTACCTTTGTACCGAAAAATATGCTCCTGGCTCTCTATACACACATTTATTGGAACTAAAAGGCATTCATCTTGAAGCAGAAACCGTTACTGATGGATTATGGGATGGACTGAGAGCCGTTGATGTGATGCAGCGACAGGTCGAAACCCTAAACAGTGAAATGCTGATTGATGAGGCAGTGCAGACTTTTGCGCGATCGCGACATCGTGGTTTTCCTGTAGTCGCCCATGAGCATCTAGTTGGTATTATCACCCAAATGGATTTGGTAAAAGCCCAAGAAAGCAAGGTAGCGGGAGATAATCCGATTAGTCAAATTATGACCTCCCAACCAATTACGGTTAGTCCTGAAGAGGGTCTTTCTCAAGTTCTATATTTGCTATCCTATTACAAACTTTCGCGATTACCTGTAATTGATCGTAATAAACTCGTCGGCATTATCACCCGTAGCGATATTTTACGGGCTCAGGCAAAACGATTACGCGGAGTCAGTTCTCAAATATCGAAACCATCCTATCTTGTCTACCAACAACGCGGAACAGCTACGGGCAAAGGCAGACTATTATTACCTTTGAGCAACCCTCAAACTGCGACATATTTGATTGAAATTGCTCTGGCGATCGCCGAAAAGCATGACTACGAAATAGAATGTCTGCATATCATATCCATCTCGCCTCATCTTGCTCCATCGACTACTCCTATTGATTTGAATTCTAGTTTGCGGCTATTTCAACAAGTTACTGATATTGCCAAGATTAGGCAAGTTCCAATTCATACGCAAGTGCGTGTTGCCCATGATGCAGGTCAAGCAATTTTAGAAGTAGCTAGCGATCGCCAACTCAATTTGCTATTAATTGGCTGGCATGGTAATTCAAAAGCTCCAGATCGTATATTTGGTGACACTGTTGATACAGTAGTTAAGCAAGCAAATTGTGATGTGATGCTAGTCAAATTTAGCGATCGCCTGCAACAGGTTAATCCATTTAATCAAGAATTTAAGAAGCCAAATATTTCCTTCAATCGTTGGTTAGTCCCAATTTCTGGAGGACCAAATACTGAGAATGCATTGCTACTGCTCCCTGCCTTGCTATCCCTTTCTCCTTATCCTGAAGTTTTCCTCTGTCAAATTTTTTCTCCAAATGATGAAAAATATAAAACAAGTCTGTTAGAAAAGTATGCTGAATCTTTATACAAATCGCTCCATTTTTCTGTGGGGACAATTTCTATATGTTCTAAATCGATTGCTGATGCAATTCTAGATCTGGCAAATCAGGAGAGAAGTGATGTAATTATATTGGGGGCAAGTCGTGAAGGGATTTTACAGCAGGTAATGCATGGGAATATTCCCGAAGCGATCGCTAAAAACAGTAACAGAACAATCATTATTTTCCGCAAAGCGACATGATTGATAGTGCAGAATTCTTATTGGGTATTGTCAAATTTTGATTTGTCAGTTATATTACATTTCAGGTTGAATAAACCTTTGGTGTCAAGCCAAATCACACTTGATAATAAACATTTAGACAACAGGAGGTGATGCCCATGCAATCAGATAGTAGTAACGGTAAACGTATGGGTCTTCAGGTTTCCGAGCTGTGTGCTGGGGCTGTTCTGTAAGGTACTTAGTTAATTATCTCTAGTTCGCTAGACTAATTTTCTAGTAAATCTGAGATCCTTCCAGCAGTTGACTGTGACCTAAAGACCCTAAAGTATTCCGAAACAAAAAGACCTAGCCAATGGCTAGGTCTTTTTGTTTCGGAGGCGCTTAGCGCCTAGGCGCTAGTCAGGAATAAAATTACATCACCTTCTTGTACTATATACTCCTTACCTTCACTGCGGAGCAATCCCTTAGCGCGAGCTGCACTCATCGAACCGCACTCCACAAGGTCTTTAAAGGCAACTGTTTCCGCCCGAATAAAGGCTTTCTCAAAATCAGAGTGAATTACGCCTGCGGCTTGAGGGGCTTTCATCCCAGCATGAATTGTCCAAGCGCGAGCTTCCTTCGGTCCAACTGTGAAGTAAGTGCGTAAACCTAAAAGGTGATAGGTGGCACGAATTAAGGATTTTAAGCCGCCTTCTTTGACTCCAAGGGATTCTAGAAAGTCTTGACGCTCATCATCTGGCAATTCTAGAAGTTCAGCTTCAACCTGAGCCGAAACAATAGTGACTTCAGCATTTTCAGCCGCCGCGATCGCCTTGACTTTATCGACAAAAGCATTACCAGTTGCAAGATCATCTTCAGTGACATTTGCAGCGTAAATCGTTGGCTTAAGTGTCAGCAACTGCAACACCGAAATTGCCTCTTTTTCTTCATCGGTGAGGTTGGCTAAACGAGCGGGCTTTCCAGCATCAAGAGTTTCGCGAACTTTTTCAAGAGCCGCTAATTCGACTTTAGCGTCGGCATCGGCGCGAGCAGCTTTGCGGGTGCGCTCAATCCGACGATCAACTTGGGATAGATCAGATAGAGCCAGTTCGAGAGTGATGATTTCAATGTCACGGGCTGGATCGATGGAAGCCTCAACATGAATGATGTCGTCATTTTCAAAACAACGCACCACATGAACAATCGCATCACAGACACGAATATTTCCTAGAAATTGATTTCCTAAACCTTCGCCCTTGCTTGCACCTCTGACCAAGCCAGCAATATCGACAAATTCGACTCGGGCGGAGATAATTTGTGCGGATTTACCGACTTCGGCGAGAGTATGTAGGCGATCGTCAGGGATGGACACCGAGCCAACGTTGGGTTCAATCGTACAAAAGGGAAAGTTGGCTGCTTCCGCCTTGGCGTTGGCAACTAGAGCATTAAATAACGTAGACTTCCCCACATTGGGTAGTCCGACAATCCCAGCTTTGAGCATGATGGCTATCTAAACGAAAACTTTTATGACTTGTGCTTATAAATTCTGTCACAAAAGTCTCACCAAGTGAGACTTTTATCAAAATTTAGCCAGAAGAACCTATACCAAAGCAAGAAATGGCTATGCCATTTTTTGCTTTCATAACCCTTATAGGGTTCGTTTTTTAATTCACAAAAGTGTAGCTACACTTTTGTGAATTGGTATAAATCCATAGGGAGCATCTCAGTTAAGCACTGAGTATAAATGCTTATAAGTGTAGAGATGAGATAATAGAA
>JBJTVM010000135.1:0-3905 GCA_046081205.1 Pseudanabaena sp.
TGTGAATTAAAAACCAAACCCTGTAAGGGTTTTGAAAGCACAAAATGGCTACGCCATTTTGTGCTTTGGAATTAGCGTTTAGTACACAGGCAACGTAAATCGAAAACAACTGCCTTTTTTGCCGATCGCGTCATCGACCCAGATCCGACCATAGTGGGCAGTAATAATGCGGCGACATAGGGATAAACCAATTCCATAGCCTTCAGCTTCATCATCACGCTCTAGACGATAGCGCTCCTCAAATACGCGATCGCGCATTTCCACAGGAATCCCAGGCCCGTTATCGGTAATACTAATCTCAATTTTTTGGGCAGTACGGTGCATGACAGTTAGCTCGATTTGGCCGCCTTCGGGCGTATATTTTGTGGCATTACCCAAAAGGTTGATTAAAACTTGACGAATTTTTTCTTGATCAATATATACAGGCGGAAGATCTGTGGGGATATCTTTAACTAATTTTTGCATTTTCCCCTCTAGACATTTGTGAAAATAAAAATCACTGATCACACTATGACAAAGCTGATCGAACTGGATCTTCTGGCGTTGTGTACGAAATTGGGCATTAGCGCCTCGTCCTGCTTCAAGAATATCGGTAATCATACTGTCAGCATCACGCGCTTTGTTCTTAGCATGTTTAAGCAAGCGGGAAACCATTTGGGGATCAATTTTGTCGCCACTCTTTTCGATGGTGTCGATCGCTAATAGGATCGCAGTTAAAGGGTTTCGCAAATCATGGGCTAACATTCCCAGCACCCGATCTTTGAAGCGAATTTGCTCCTCAATTTCCGCTTTTTCCTGTGATAGACGAAACACATCATCGGCAAGATGTGCAACTTCGTTCATATAGTCAATATTTTGAGCAAGTTCGGGGGGATGGTTTGTTGTTTGGTCTAATACTTGTTGTTTCCACGTATCCCAGGAGTTATCTAATTGCTTGAGTATGTCTTTCCCTGAAATCTTTTGACGTGGTAAAGGTGATAATTTGAGCAAAGCTGGCGACATGACAACTTTAAATAGCTCGGCAAGTTGTGGTTGGCTCGCAACATTAATTATTTGCAGTTCGGAACGGCAATCACTTTCTCGCTGCAAAAATTCCTCTACTTCTTTGACTAAATCCTTTGCCTTAGGGCGATCGTCAATAAATAGTAAAAGTTGCAGTGTTGATTCAGGTAATGTTGGAATAGTCCTCATTGGGTTTCGGACTCGCAACGGATTTTTAAGACATTCTTAATAATTATATTATTGTTCTCATGGTTTTACCTCAACAGCGATGGCAGATTTTCTCTCCACAACCATATTTGTCAGCAACGATCGCTAACTCTACGGGACTTTCTCCCATAATTGCTCAGGTTTTACTAAATCGTGGAATTTATACGCCCGAAGCTGCAAAGATTTTTCTCGACCCTGAACTGGAGGATCTGCCTGATCCCAAACAAGAATTTCCCGATTTAGTTGCAAGTATTGATCGCATTGAGCAAGCGATTAAAAATGGTGATCGCATTGTTATCTGTGGTGATTACGATGTTGATGGCATGACCAGCACAGCTTTATTAATTCGTACCTTGCGCTTGTTGGGCGGCAATGTGGAATATGAAATTCCGAGTCGGATGACGGAGGGCTATGGAATTAATGTACGGATTGTTCAGGATTGCCGCGATCGCGATGTGAAGTTAATTATCACCGTAGACAATGGCATTGCCGCCTATGAGTCGATTGCTCTTGCTGAGTCCTTAAATATTTCTGTAATTGTTACCGATCACCATGAAGTCCCTGAAGACGCAAGTAAAATTCCGCCTGCAACCGCAATCCTCAACCCTAAATATCATGTCGATCCCAATTCTCCCTATGCAGCGATCGCTGGAGTTGGAGTTGCCTATGTCTTAGCTTTGGAATTAAGCGATCGCTTCGGCAAACGTGCCGAATTAGAAAATCCGCTATTAGAATTATTCACCCTTGGCACAATTGCTGATCTTGCCTCACTCACAGGTATTAATCGCCGATTAGTCAAAAAAGGTTTGCGTTTGTTATCTCAGTCTAAAATAATTGGAATTATTGCGCTGATTAATGAGACAGGAATAGCCAAAGATAAACAAACAGGATTGAAACCTGAAGCGATCGGATTTGGGCTGGGTCCTCGCATTAACGCGATCGGACGAATTGGCAATCCCCAAGTAATTATCGATCTACTAACTTGTGAGGAAATGGGTGCAGCGATCTCTTTAGCCCAAGAATGCGAGGCAACTAATCGCAAGCGCCAAGATCTTTGTAAAGAGATCGAACAAGAGGCGATCGCTTATATGGCTAGGAAAAAGTTAGAGGGTTTTGATATTAAGCAAGAACGAGTTTTGGTAATTGTTGATCGTGAGGTAAAAGAAGCTCTCACCCCCAGCCCCCCTCCCGCAGGAGAGGGGAGAAAATCTTCTGCTAAGCGCAAAAAATCACCATCCAAAAGTTCCGTTCTCCTCTCCTCACTTGAAGATTCATTGCCTAAAGGTGAGCCTTCAAATCTTAATCCTTTCTCCCCTAATGGGAAAGGGGATGGGGATGAGGGCTGGCATCATGGTGTCATCGGCATCGTTGCTTCCCGCCTAGTTGAACGCTACGGCGCACCTGTCTTTATTGGGAGTTATGAAGAAGCTCATGGGGAAGAAGAATTAAAACAAGGTGCGACTGTACGATTCTCAGTGCGCGGTATTCCTGAATTTCATGTCTTCCATTCCCTCGAATACATTGCCAATATTCGCAATAAAGGTGGCGGACATAAGGCGGCGGGAGGTTTTACGCTGCCTGCGGAGAATATGGAAAAGCTGCGAAATGGCTTGAGAGAATTTGCCGATCGCGAAAATCTTCTCCCTAGTCACATCATGCCACTGATCAATGTTGATGTACTGGCGGATCTCAGTGAGATCTCGATGACGATGTTACAAACTTGCGATCGCTTGCAACCCTGTGGACTCGGTAATCCTGATCCTGTGTTTTATAGCCAAAATGTGCGCGTACTTTCTCAACAAACTCGCGGTAGAGATAAAGTCAAACATCTTTCTCTAGAACTGGATACAGGTAATGGCAAAATTAAAGCGATCGCATGGCGATGGGGGGAATATTGTCCTGTGCCTGATTATGTGGATATTGCTTACAAGTTACGCGCTAACCAGTGGCAAGATACAACTTCAGTAGAATTAGAAGTAGTGGGCATTCGCGAGGCAACAGGTACAGCAATGGAAAGTTCTCAGAAGTCATCTAAGCATTTGCAATTGCAATATAAATCTGCACCCGTAATTACCAAACTTCCCCAATGGCAAAAACTCAGCGAAGCACCAAGACCATTGCCGCGTCCATTATTGCTTTACGGATATGATCGCCCTGCTGATAAGTTTCAAGGTGATGTTGATTGCGATCGCCCCATACGTGATCGGGATTATCAGGCGATTGTTCTTTGGACTTTGCCGCCATCCTTTACCCATCTCCAATGGTTAATCGCCACAGCCAAATCTGACTATATCTATCTTGGTTCCCATATTCCTTCAGTACCTTCTATTGATCAATTTCGTGTTCAAGTTCAATCTCTTGATTTAGAGAATATAGATAAGTTAAATCTGTTAGATATCTCACAGCAGTGGTGGATTTCACCTAGTGCGATCGTTTCGGCTTTGCGTGAACTTGGCTATATCTGCGATTTCCCACCCACATTACCGCTTGATGGAGAACTTCTCAGAATGCAAAAGTGGTATAGCATGGCGATCGCTAAGCTTGCCGCTTTATTTATACCAAATCTCCAAACTAAGACTACAGATATAATAAGGGAATAGTCGAGACAGGAATCAGTCATGACAGGAGTCTACAAGCTGGACATTCAGGAAACCGAAGACGAGCTCAAACAATTGCTCAGAAACCAAAAAACAGGG
>JBJTVM010000136.1:0-2548 GCA_046081205.1 Pseudanabaena sp.
TCAATCTAGGCGTTAGTATCGCTGGCTTCCTATACATGAACCACAAGCTAAACCAACTTAGAAACTCCATTAACAAGCTACAAACCTCAGTAGATCAAGGATTTAGCCGTATTGATAACCGTCTTGAAGTGCTATCTCATCAACTTGGATATATTCAACTGATTGTGCAGCATAGCCGCAAAGAACAACAAGTATTATCAAAAGCAGTTACAGAACTCCATAGAGCCATCCTGATCCAAGAAATTGCCAACCTCCAAGCTGAACTTCATAACCTCAGTCGATTCCCTGACTCATCACCCAAAGATTCCCTCAAAGCAACTACCCGATCTAGAATTTTCCTTTCTGACCAAGCCTTGCAAGTCGAGCCAAACCTAGATGCACGATCTTTGATGATTAGCGATGTTGCCATTCAAGGCTGGGCAGCATCCACCGCCACAGAAGTATATATTCTCTTGGACAATGGACTAATTCAAGAAGCAAAACAAGTAATTGATATCGAAGTCCCTAGATTTCGAGATGTGGCTAACAGATGGGCGAGAGCATTACTAAAAGTAGAACATCCCGAACTTTCGACAGCTTACCGATTTGCTGATCCAAAATTTAGAAATGACATTTTGCCTGAGCGTGTAGAGCGTATTGCTAGAATCTCCCCTGCTGACAGTTCGCTATCCAAAGAACAAATTACTAGCAAAAAGAAAGATGTCGAAATTGAATTTGATATGTCCTATAGTTCCCAATATGATAAATCGTGGAAAACTAGTCAAATCGGAGTTTCTGAATATTTAGACAGCCTCAGCGAACTAGCCGATCGCCTAGAAAGTGTGCAAGCCTTTGCAAATCTCTGTGAAGAGCGCAATGTCAAGAGCAGCCGAGAGCTTTTACCACCCAAAGACGCTAAACCAGAAATTTATATCATCTAGCTAAGTACAGGACAAAAAGCTGGAAACGCGCTTTCAGTAATGATTTGAATCGACAAACCCAAAAGCCTTGCCTAGTAATGGTTTCGGGGTGCTTTAGTGTCGTATTTTTAATTTTTTGTCCTGTATTTAGGTCAAAAATATTAACTATCAACTGCGGTGATCGCTTCGCGAATAACTTCAGAACCAGCACCAACAATACAGGACTTCTCCGTGATAATTCGCTTCCAGAGTCGGCTACCTGCCTGACCATGAAACAATTGCAACATGTGGCGCGTGATTTTGTGTAGCCTCAATCCTTTAGCTGTCCATTGATCGATATAGGGAATCATCGCCTCAGCAACTTCCACTCGACTACGCATGGGAGTTTCATCACCAAAAAACTCGCGATCGCTAGTTGCAAATAGATAGGGATTGTCATAAGCAGCACGTCCAATCATTACTGCATCAACTTTCTGTAACTGCTCGTGGACTTGCACTAAGGTGGTAAACCCTCCATTAATTTCAATAAACAAATGAGGGAATGCTTGCTTTAATCGATGTACATCGGCATAACGCAAAGGTGGAACTTCACGGTTATCTTTGGGACTTAAGCCTTGCAGCCAAGCCTTACGCGCATGAACTGAGAAACGCTGACAACCTGCCTCTGCTAGAATCCTGACAAAATTCTGCATGTCTTCGTAAGCATCCAAATCATCAACCCCAATTCGATGTTTAACCGATACAGGAATCTTCGTTGCTGCAATCATTGCTTCAACACATTTGGCAACTAGAGCAGGCGTTTTCATCAAACATGCACCAAAGTTGCCACTCTGGACGCGATCGCTGGGACATCCCACATTCAAATTAATTTCGTTATAGCCCATCGCTTCAGCGATCCGCGCACATTCAGCCAGATCTTGAGGATTGTCACCACCAACCTGCAAAGCGAGGGGATTTTCATCTGGAGAAAATCCTAATAAATAATCTTGATCACCATGCTTAATCGCGGCACTAGTGACCATTTCGGTATACAACAAAGTCCGTCGCGTGATTTGGCGCATGAAGTAACGATAATGGCGATCGGTGCGATCCATCATGGGCGCAATGCTGAGGGGATAAGTAAGGCGATCGCGATCTTCCTGAGTAGAAAGAGACATTTTCGATAAACTAGTCATGGCAAAATCAGCGATAAAATCGTCTATATACAGTTTGTTGGAATTAAACGTAGGATGGGTTAGCGATAGCGTAACCCATCATCATCTTTAACGAATAGATGCGTTACGTTGCACTAACGCATCCTACAAATAATTAAGCCTTTCTACTTATATAGTAAACTTGTGTCTGCGCTTTTTGTTTAGAGGGCTTGAAGATTAGTGAGTTCGCCAGTTCTACCCAACAATTCATCTAGTTCTAATTCTGTTGTGATTCTGGGTGTTCTCGCTTCGGGAAGTGGGAGCAATTTGGAGGCGATCGCCTGTGCCATTGAGCAGGGAAAATTGCCAGCCAAAATTGCTTTAGTGATTTATAACGAACCCGATGCTTTTGCCAAGCAACGTGCTGACAAGTTTACTATATAAGTAGAAAGGCTTAATTATTTGTAGGATGCGTTAGTGCAACGTAACGCATCTATTCGTTAAAGATGATGATGG
>JBJTVM010000137.1:0-1692 GCA_046081205.1 Pseudanabaena sp.
TGCGCCGCGCTTCGCGCGGCGCAAATGGCTAATTCACTCTAAAAGAATGGCAGCGCAAAAGCGCTGCCATTCTCTTTTAACGCAGTGGTACAAAGTCATAGCCAACGCCTGAGCGATCGCCTTTACTCACTTTGACCAAAATCGAGGGATTAGCCCGATCGCCTGATGGTTGAAAGGTAATTTTGCCTGCTGCACCTTCAATCTCAAAGGTATTACTAGAAAGAGCCTGTTGTAGCCCTTCACGAGTAGCATTTTTGCGAAGTCCACCAGCGATCGCCAATGTTGCATCATAGCTAGTGGCACTGCGCCAATTCACATCGCCGCCCCATAGTTTCACTGCCTTACCCGCAAAAGGATTGTTAGCTAAAAACTCAGGATGCCAAGGCACGGTTAGCACCATGTCAGCGATTGCTCCTTGTCCTAGCTGCAAGGTTTTGAAAGTATACAAAGTGCCATCACCTAGCAATAACAGACGATTTCTGGCAATGATAGCTATCTCTATCCCCTTCTCAATTTTTTCTACCCCTGGCGATAAAAACAGTGCATCGACGCGATCGTTGAGCATCTCCTCAATGACCTTATCGGCATTAAAGTTGGGATTCGCTAAATCACAATTTACACGACTGATTTTTGCGCCATCCGAAAATACAGCGGCAGTAAATTCTTCTTGCAGGGACTGACTAGCCTTGGCGGCGGCATTAAAGCAAATACCAATATTTTTCTTGTTCTGCTGTTTAACAACATATTGAGATAGTGCATTGGCTTGAAACCTCACACTAGGCACAGTCCGAAAAATATATCTGCCTGCACCTGAAAGCTCTTTAGCCGTACTAGTCGATGACATCATCACTAGTCCCCCAGCTTGATAGGTTGGGACAGTGGCGATGGAGACCTCGCTGGAGTTATGTCCGATCACGGCAAGAATACTTTGATCTTGGACTAACGCTTGGGCAACTTTGGTGCCAATGTCGATTTTGTTGTCGTCATTAACGATCGCAATTTTTAAGGGTATGCCATTAATTCCACCCTGACTATTTACGTCAATTTGCGCTTGAGCAGCACCACGCAAAATCTCTTTAGCCACATTGAGATTGCCCCCAATCGGCACACTCACTGCGATTGTCAGAGATTTTTGATCACCGATTTTGGCATTATTTAGATATATAACTGCTTCAGGATCACTACGCTGTTTGCTGAGTGAGCCTTCCCATTTGGTAATAGCAGTGGCGTAATCTTTTTTGGCGATCGCGGCGATCGCTTGCTCCTTATCAGGGTTAATTTCAGATGTTATCAGTATTTTTTCGCCTTCACTTTTGCGTAATGCGAAGTCAAAGTTAGCATTGCTAGCTGTGGGATTACTGGTATCAGTAGCGATCGGTGTTTTGTTTTTTGCAAAGAATAAAACGCCAGCACCTGCCAAACCTCCAAAAATGGCTAAAGTCAGCCCTAAAACAAGTATTTCTTTCTTGTTGTTTGCCATATTGCTCACAGGACATTAAAAAATACGTGAATTCGATAGCCATTTGCACCGCACTTCGCGCGGTGCAAATGGCGCAAAATGGTAAAAATTGAAGAGTGATTTTTACCATTTTGCGATTTCATCGAGTTGACGTTAAAAATGATATTTTCCCTGATTTCTGTGCAAATGTATTAGTCCTGAATCATTTGTAGATTTTTTGGTTTGTGGAAGCG
>JBJTVM010000138.1:0-2961 GCA_046081205.1 Pseudanabaena sp.
GTGATTTTGGGGGTGATCGTCATTTTGCCAATTTTAAAATTGCGCGAAGATCTTGAACTAGTTGCTGACTCCATTAGTCAAGAACAAATGAATTTACAGTTTCATTCGATGGTTGCCCCACGAACTGATGAATTGGGAGACGTCATGGCAGCATTTAATCAGATGTATGCCCGAATTATCAAAGAGATATCAGAGCGTAAACATGCTGAAGCCATTATTCAAAAGGAAAAAGACACATCTGATCATTTGCTGCTCAACATCCTGCCCTATGCGATCGCCGATCGCCTAAAACAAGGAGAAAAAATCATTGCCGATGGCTTTAATGAAGCCACAGTTTTATTTGCGGATATTGTTAGCTTTACAGAGCTATCCGCAAAAGTGCCGCCAGTTAAGTTGGTATGCATATTGAATGAAATTTTTTCTGAATTTGACGGATTAGCTGAAAAGTATGGGCTAGAAAAAATCAAAACCATTGGTGATGCCTATATGGTAGTTGGGGGACTACCCAAGTTTCGACCCGATCATGCTGAGGCGATCGCGGATATGGCTTTAGATATGCAAAAAGTAATTGGTCGCTTTGCAAGCGATCTAGGCGAACCATTTAAAATTCGGATTGGGATCAATACGGGACCAGTTGTTGCAGGGGTAATCGGGATTAAGAAATTTATTTATGACTTGTGGGGTGATGCGGTTAATGTTGCCAGCAGGATGGAGTCTCATGGATTGGCGGATCATATTCAGGTCTCTGACTCAACCTATATAATTTTGAAAAATAAATATAATTTTGCTGATCGTGGCAAAATTATGATTAAAGGCAAGGGGGAAATGCAAACTTACTTTTTAACTAACAAGATAATTAACTAATCAATTGATTTTTAATTGCTCAGCCTTTCTCACCAACAAGGCACTGGTCACCTAAAACGTGATCGACGTATTTCCGACTTTTTTATCGCCTTGAATTGGACGTTTCAGCACCTATCCCTCATTAGCTGACCAGTGCCCACCAACAACTATGACAGTCATAGAAGAAACTAAATTTGAAACCTATACTCTTGGAGCCGCAACTTTTGATTTAAGTGGGCTGCCCAAGCAATATTACACTCTGGTAGATGGTAGTAAGAGCATCATTTGGGTACAGCCAATTTTTCAGGCACTAGGACTAAAATCATTGTTAGCCGCTTCTTTACCTATAGAGAACTTTACCCATGCCGTAATTTATGGCAAGGAATATACAGCCGTGGTAATCAAGCAACAAGGCAATTATTTAGCTTTATTAATCGATCCTCACATTGAACTACTTGATGATCAGTTTTTACAGTGGGCTTGTTCTTTTGATGCAACTTCTCTTAAAAATAATCCTAAGTTTCAAGTAATTTAATGTCAGTTTGAGCATTTGTACCGTGCAAAGCACGGTACAAATGGCGATATCGAATTCACGTTTATTATTCAAGGAAGATTAAGAAGATTATGAATTCTACCTACAAAGCATTTTGGTTAGAAGCTGGCGATCTGGTGGTGATTGACCAAACACAACTTCCCTTTTGTTTGGTGACTAAAACTTTAAAGACTAGCGCTGATGCAACCCTCGCGATTCAGGATATGACTGTGCGTGGTGCAGGGGTGATCGGTAATGTCGCAGCGTTTGGCGTATATTTAGCCGCCAAGGAGAGTAATGGTGATTTAGAAAAAATCAAAGCTCTCTCAGCCGTAATTCGCCGCGCTCGTCCGACCGCCGTAAACTTGATGTGGGCTGTCGATCGCATGATTGCTGTGCTAGAAAAATCGGCACAACAAAAGCAAGCCTCAAAGCAAAATTTAGTAGAAATTGCCCTCAAAGAAGCGATCGCCATTGCCGATGAAGATGTCGTTGGCACACGCAATATTGGTAAATTTGGCTGTGAATTGATTGAGGCGATCGCCAAGACTAAGCCCAAGGGTGAACCTGTCAATATCTTGACCCATTGCAATGCAGGATGGTTGGCGATCGTGGATCGTGGTAGTGCCTTAGCTCCTATCTATGAAGCCAGCGATCGCGGGATTAATATTCATGTATGGGTTGATGAAACTCGTCCACGCAATCAGGGTGCAAATCTAACCGCATGGGAACTCGGACAATCCAAGATTCCCCATACCTTGATTGCGGACAATACGGGGGGATTATTAATGCAGTATGGCAAGGTCGATCTCTGCATTGTCGGAACCGATCGCACTACCCGTAGTGGGGATGTAGCTAATAAAATTGGGACATATCTCAAGGCTCTTGCCGCCTTTGATAATCATGTTCCCTTTTATGTAGCTCTACCAAGTTCCACATTTGATATGCAAATATCGGATGGAGTCAAAGAGATTGCGATTGAGACTCGCAGTGCCGATGAAGTTCTCTTTATGCAGGGATTACAGGATAATGGCGATATTGGCAAAGTGAGAGTCGCACCATTAGAAACTACTGCCTTAAACTATGGATTTGATATTACGCCTGCAAGATTGGTAACTGGCTTGATTACTGAGAGAGGCATTTGTGAAGCGGCGGAAACAGCGATCGCGGGTATGTTTCTTGATCTGATTCCCTAAGATAGAGACAGCTTTGCCGTCTCTATCTTAGACTTTATTGCCTTACAAATTTTACAGGTTGGTCGTCTGCTTGTAGAGTCTTGCCATCGGTTAATAATGTATAGGACTGCGTAGGAGGAGGGGTTCTAACTTTTTTGCCATTTAAAGTTTCTACTTGTGACAGTACTTTTCCATTTTTGATGAATACTTTACCTGTTGATTTGAAGGTTTCCTTTTTACCATTTGTAGAAGTAGCATTGATAAATACTTCAGATGCACCACTAGGCTTGATAATCCATTGCCCTGAAATTGATGCTAAGCCCTGTTTTTTTGCCTCAATTAAGAATTGAGGTGTAAAGACAATCTTATAAGTTCCCGCTATTTTAACAACCTTGCCTTCAGTCTGCTTTG
>JBJTVM010000139.1:0-2302 GCA_046081205.1 Pseudanabaena sp.
CAAAATGACGATCACCCCCCAAAATCACTATGGTACTGGCAGTTACAAACAGGGCAATAATAGCTACTAACCCAATAATTCGCCATACGAAAGTAACTAACTCTTGCTGAATAAATTCGACATTGTGGCGAATTATTAGTACATAACCACTACCAACCTGGTTGCCACTCCATGCAACATCATAGCGATTGCCATCGGCACTACGAATCCTTGCGATCGGTTTATCGCGTACATCTGCGGCGGTAAGGGTCGGGATTTCGCCCTGTTGCTCAAGGCGCTGACCTTTGGCATCTTCCACCGCCCATCCTGCGATATTGCTATCCCTCTTGATCGATTTTGCTAAATCTACAAATCCTGATTCAGCTTTCATCGATTTAGAGGTTTGCAAAAAAAATCTCGCTTGTATAGCCGAGACCTCTTCTACCTGATTGATCAATTCTTGTTCGCGCCGAAAATAGGACGGAACCAGAATAATCGCCTCAATGACGACAATACTGATAAAAATCCAAAAGGTAATCCGTCTTGATAGTTTTGCTTTAGCTAAGCTGAGCAGCGCTTGCGATCACTCTTCCATGGGTGCTCCATGCTACTGACTTTATTCAACCGTAGTAACATGATCATAGCAACCGTCATAGTGCTTAAGAAAACAAGAGGGACGCGAAGCGTCCCTCTTGTTTATCTTAATGCTGAGTTTTTGGACTTTTCTACTTCACGATCTTTTTTGCCCCGCCAGATAAATCGTAAGGGCGTACCTTCAAAACCGAGGGTTTTGCGGAATTGATTTTCGATGTAACGCTTGTAATTGTCATTGAACCGATGGGGATCGTTAACAAATAGGATGATCGTTGGTGGACTATCGGAAATTTGGGTGCAGTAATAGACTTTACCCTGCTTACCACCGCGACTCGTTGGAGGTGCGTGCCAGGTGACTGCTTCGTTAAGTGCTTCATTTAAGATTGCCGTAGGAACGCGGCGCTTATGTTGCTCGGCAGCGATGTCAATGCGATCAAGAATCTGAGTCACGCGCTGACCTGTAAGCGCACTCACAAAGATAATCGGCGCATATTCCACAAACATCAGACGGCTCTTAACTTCGGCGGTGTAATCGTAAATAGTGTAGGAATCTTTTTCGATCGCATCCCATTTGTTCACTACAATTACGCAGGCTTTACCCTCATCATTGATTCGACCTGCCAATTTTTGATCTTGATCGGTAACACCATCTAGGGCATCAATTACTAGTAAAACGACATCGGAGCGTCCGATCGCCTTAAAAGCACGGTTAATGCTAAAAAACTCAATGCCGTAGTCAATATTCTTTTTACGACGCACCCCTGCAGTATCGATCAGGCGGTATTTTTTGCCATCGCGCTCAACCGACATATCGATCGCATCACGAGTTGTGCCAGAAATGGGACTGACAATACTCCGATTTTTACCGAGAAAGGCATTCAATAAACTAGATTTACCAACGTTTGGACGACCAATAATTGCGACCTTAATCTCATCGCTTTCTTTAACTATTTCTTCGGGTGCTGGGAAATGCTTAATTAACTCATCTAGCAGTTCACCTGTACCATTGCCATGAATGCCAGACATGGGAATCGGTTCACCTAAGCCCAAATTCCAAAATTCTGCTGCCAATGAAAGTCCATATTTAGAACCTTCACATTTGTTAACCGCTAGTAATACAGGAATATTTTGTCGTCGTAACCAGCCGCCCAACTGCTCATCCGCATCGGTAATACCTGCAAGACCATCTACTACAAAAATTACCGCCACCGATTCATGGATGGCGATTTCCGCCTGTTCGCGAATCATTGGTAAAAATTCCGTCTCATCGTCAAATACTAATCCGCCTGTATCTACGACTTGAAATTCATGTGCGCCCCAGAAACAATCACGGTAGACGCGATCGCGGGTTACGCCCGGTTGATCATAGACGATCGCGTATTGTTCACCCGACAGGCGGTTTACGAGAGTGGATTTGCCCACATTGGGGCGACCGACAACGGCAACAATCGGTAGGGGCATGGCTTTACAGTTTTGGAATTCCGAACTCATTACTATAACTTTAATTTGACGAGTTCGTCAATATGCCAGCAAGAAAGGCCAGGGCAACCGCACACGTTTCTGAATATTTTGGTGTCGTTCATTTTTCGGATCGAGATTGCTTGATCCTAGAATTCTGCGATCACAAGTTTCACAATAAATACACAATTGACGGTTTTTGAAAGAACTTCCTATTTTGTATTCATTTTGATTGAAACCATTATCTAGCAATCGTTTGCGATTTATTCGT
>JBJTVM010000140.1:0-5471 GCA_046081205.1 Pseudanabaena sp.
ATCGCACTTTCATTTTTACCATTTTGCGCGTTCGTCGAATTGACGTTAAGGTGCCAAGCACTGTAATACCAAAACTCAAAATGGCGTAGCCATTTTGAGTTTTGGTATAAAATATTTTTTCTTGCTGTGATTGTGGAAAAGTTAAAGAGCTTATGCTAGCGAAACGCATTTTGCCTTGTCTAGATGTGAAAGCAGGTCGAGTCGTCAAAGGAGTCAACTTTGTTGACCTGAAGGACGCTGGTGATCCCGTAGAACTAGCACAGGCTTATAATCTCGCGGGAGCCGATGAATTAGTATTTCTAGATATCACTGCTACCCATGAAGATCGCGGGACGATTTTGGAAGTGGTCTATCGTACTGCCGAGCAAGTATTTATTCCCCTTACGGTGGGTGGTGGTGTCCGCAATGTAGACAATATTCGTGAGCTTTTGCGGGCTGGCGCAGATAAGGTGAGTATGAATTCCGCAGCAGTGCATGATCCAGATTTGATTAATCGCAGTAGCGATCGCTTTGGAAATCAATGCATTGTGGTGGCGATCGATGCCCGACGCAGAAATGATCCTCACAATAGCGGCTGGGATGTGTATGTGCGGGGTGGTCGCGAGAATACGGGTATTGATGCGCTCTGGTGGGCGCAGGAAGTGGTCAAGCGTGGTGCTGGCGAAATTTTACTGACAAGTATGGATGCTGATGGTACAAAGGCTGGCTATGATCTGGAGCTAACTCGTCAAGTTGCGGATTTGGTCGAAGTTCCTGTGATTGCTTCGGGTGGTGCGGGGAATTGCGAACATATTTTGCAAGCAGTGACTGAAGGTAGGGCGGAAGCTGCTTTGCTGGCTTCGTTATTGCATTATGGGGAACTGACGATCGCGGAAATTAAGGATTATCTCTATGCCAACCAAATCCCTGTGCGATCGCTGACCTCCTCGAGTAAGTGCTAATAAAGCTGCAAAGCTATGTCCCAAATAGTCGCTTGAAGCCAAAGTCGGTAAGTGGGTTGATGTAGCGATCGCCACTAAGTCTTGAATAAAACATGGTTAACTATTTGTTAATGGGAGCTATGGCTCAACAGTAATTTAACAGATCTTAGTTTCCCTAAGCTAAGGATGATGTGGATAAGGTGATGTTGAAGTGTGTGGATGCTCAGGCGCGTCAATGCAAGGACATGCGGATGTGGTCTTTTTCTGGTCTTCTCAGGAGAAGTGGTGGTCGAAAAAGTTTGGCGATTTGGATGAGGCGGCTAAGCTGAATTTGGGTAAGTTTGCTACTGGGAAGGAGAAGAAAGCTGCTCAGAGAAAGCCGAAGCAGGTAAAGTGGCTAAGCCGAGTTCTAAAAAGTTGTCTTGATAAACTCACAAGTATCCTCAACTTAAAATTGTCGTTTAAATATAGTCTCCAGGTCTTCTTAATGCGATAAACGGATTGGCAGATTCAATGGTATGAGTAGGATAATGAACACACGCATCGGCGATCGCTGTAATCCAATCTGGATGTTCGTCAGTCCAAAGTGGATGTCTCAGAATACGGATTGTCTGGCGTTGACGGCTTTGATGAACAAAACCAGTTAAATTACCGAATGACATTCGATGGTCATAACCTAAACGATTAAAAGTAGCAGGAATTGAACCTTGAACAACATTTAGCCAATGTGTGTTTAGATCAATGGGAGCATTAGAGTTAGATAGAATATTTGCCATGTCTAATGCTAATCGCCAATCTAGTAATCCATGATAGGCAAGGTTTCGATAGTCGCGTAAGCATAGGTTACAAGAAGTATCGCAATGAGTCCCATGATTTGCCCATTTGTGAGCAATGCTTCTAGGAATAGCAGGATTTGCTTGGTCTAAGAGTGTTGTAAATTCAGCAGGTTGGGCTAAAAATCGACAATATCCAGCACCATTTTCGAGACTATCGCAAAGGAAAGCCTCACCGATTACTCTACCTGTTGCGTCTACAGAAGATCGAAAGCCTGCTTGTAGCTCATCGACATCAACATCAAGGTGAGCCGCCGCCGCTACTCTCAACCCAAATGCTAGTGAATATAATGCAGCACGTCCTTCTATAGTTTTAGGATCGGCAAATATACCAGTATTCCAGTTAGAAATCCCAACTAGTAAAATGTCTGTTTTACGCCTTGCTAGTAAAGCTATACGATATGCCTGCCCAGAAACGCTGACTAAACTATCTTTATCTGGTGACACAGCATAAGCGCCATCTCTAGATCTACCAAAAATATTGGCTGCTTGAAAATCAAAGCCACCATGATTGCCATTTTCATTCACGGAAAGAATATGATCGTTGAAAGCAGAAATAGAAGCATTAAGAATAAATTCTGGTTGGGTACTTTCAGAATTAATGCTTATAGATGGACGAGTCGATCTTGGTTGCCACTCAAAGCGTCCGTCAAAATCTCTAGGTTGTAGATTAGTAAAAAATCCTTTTGGTTCTCTTGCATCCAAGCAACGTAATGATGGCTCTTGTCTTTTACAGACAGGACATTCTACAACTTGTGGATTTCCAATATTGGGAGAAACTAAGGTAGTAAAGGGATAAACTACGGCTTGACAATTACTACATAATCCTAATGACTGATTTGGTTCTGAAATAGCAGGAGCAAATCCTGATTTTGATTCAACTATATTATTATTAGGATGGGTGTGACCAAAATTTGATGTAGCAATTAGAGAGAGAAGCCATAGCGATTGATTTTAGACCAGAATTGCTGCCAACGCCCCTTGGTATAAGATAAAGTTCTAAGGCTCAAAACTATAGAAGCCCCCCAATCTTTCCATTTCATGCCAGAACAACCTAAGCGAGCCTTGATAATTACTTTGCAAGCCGATTCGGTGATCCCCGAACCGATTGGTAAATTAGAGGAGATGGCTTCAACATAAAGCATTTGGTGATGATGATTGCGAAAATAAGTAATAGCATCAAGAAGCCCTTGGAGAATAGATTGAGAAATGCGCTTGGGTTGAATAGTTGACATTTAACAAGTATCCTTGATGCTGCCCCGACTTCATGTTTAAGACTGTGACAATGAGTATCCATCCAAGCTTTTTGAGCCAGTTCATCCTGTGGGTAAATCGCCTTAGCTGCTTTGTCTAAGTACTGGGTGGCATGGTAAAAGTCCAAAGTTTGGGTGTCGGTTACAGTATTCAGAAAAGCCCAGTTTTCAGGAGCACCATCGGCTAAACCTTGATAATGGGCGTTGGGATACAATTGTTTGACAGTCTCAACTTCCCGTTGCAGTCGCCCTAAAAAGGTCTCTCGTCCATATTCTGGAGCCGCCGCGATGTATGTTGTGTGTTGCCTCTCCCCTGCTTGGTCGTATAAGCTAATCGTACCTACCATTGCTTGGCGATATCCTTCATCACATAACAACATACAAGTCCCATCTAATCCGATACTCACCATCGGAATTGCTATGTCTAGTTTTGGGGTGTGGTAAGTCCAGTCTTCTTCTTTACTAAGGGCGATACTGCCTACTGCCTCGACTAAGGTTTGCACAAATGAACGATGGACATCTCTGCCATGATTCTCTCGTAAGTCTTCGACTAGTCTCACACTACTCATTTCTGCATATTTGTGGCTGATCTGTTTAGCTAATCTTGGCGTTGAGGTAATGATGATCCTTGCATCTACTTCTAACGGACAGTATGTTGCTCCTCCTGTACTTCCTTGATAAACGTGGCGATTTATGGCGATGCTGCCATAGGGCGTTTGATACGTTTTCCCCTGTTTTCCCTTACTCGTCATTATTCTCCCTTCTACTTCGATGGGCTTTCCATCTGTATCCAACTGTTTTAATGCTTCTCCGCTTGCGACTGTCCCCGCTTCATTTAACGCTGTCTGGATGTTTGCTTCTGTTTCTAAGAAAGTTTTGCTGTATGGTATCTTAATTTGCAGGGTTACAAATTTCTCATTGCTCTCAATTATTGTTGTATCCATACATTAATCTTTCCTTTACAGGTTTCCCAAACCCTATAACCTTATCAACTTTTCTCTCTTACATCAAATTCCGGTCACACCCGCCAAGACTAATGGGAATAATAATATATCGATAATTATGTAGCCTAGTTAGCTTTTCAGATCCATAAGCTGAAAACCAAGCCATTAAGACTCCGAGAGATAAAGCATCTAAATGAAAATGGGAAGCAGTTTGATAAAAGCCAAATGGTGCACCATCCCTATAGCTAACAACGCGAAGAAATAATGGCAATAACATAATAATGGGCACTAAAATAAAAATCGCCCTCTTAGAAGAACGTCCTGCTAGCAAGAGCAATGAAAGAACAAAGGGAAGTAAGATGTAGAAATGCTCCTCAACACATAAAGACCAGCTCACCAAGAAGTATGGCATTCTCTCTAAATAGTTCTGCAAAAATAGAAGGTACTCCCAGCGAAAATATTCATTTTCAAACAGATAAGAACCCAAAAAAGATGGTGCTAGGGCTAGAAGGTAAGGTGGAATAGTTCGGGTGACCCTTCTGAGGATAAATCGGCCAGTATCGACGCTGCTTCTCGCCAAGAATTCATTGAAATATAGCCCTCCAACTAGAAATCCACTAAGAGCAAAAAATAACTCGACCCCATACTGACCTGGCTGACTAAGAAACGAGATCACCTGAGGTTTTGCTGGAAGCCACTGCACTGTGTGGTAGAAAAGCACCATGACAATAGCTGCAGCCCTGATTAGATCTAGGCTAGGAATTCGTTTGCTTTTCATAAAGTCAGTTTTAAGTTTTTTCAGACAAGGAGAGCCAGAATTAAGGCGGCAGTTTTCAGAATTGCTCCGAATCAGCTTCATCAATGGGGATAGTCATATAGTGACCATCCCAAATTACATCTGCTTCATAAACATTAAAAACGCATTCGCTATCATCTCCAAGAATAGCGCGTCCTCGTCTTTTCAATTTCAAATTTAGCCGATAGGTCTGGCGGCAATGTAAGCCAACCATTAAAGCCTGTATCAACAATTGCATCTTGGGCGTAAATCTTTCCTTCAGAGTCACATATCGATAGCGAGATAATTGCCTCAAAATCGGCATTAACAATTCCTGAAGTCATACTGCTCTCTTGGTATGTCCACCAAATCGCCGAACGTGGCACGAACCAATTCTAACAATCCAGATTTGTGCATCTGGGTGATGGGCTTCGAGCTTATTGCAAGCAGCTATTTCACGGACATCAACCTCAAAGTCTCCAGTTTCAAGGTCAATCGCAACTATTTTGCCTTGATTATCTGCTCTAACCTGTGGACGGATTTGCGTTTGATATATCAGATCGCCTCGTTGGGCAAATTCTTCTTTGCTATAGCGCGGTTGACAAACTGCCATAATTTGAGTTTTCCTTGATCGCTGCTCTATTGGGCATTATAAGAGAATGAGAAAGGTTCTAAATAGATTACATGTCGCTAATCTAAGTACAGGACAAAAATTTAATGGAGTTGAAGAAAGCCTCGGAATTGAG
>JBJTVM010000141.1:0-3749 GCA_046081205.1 Pseudanabaena sp.
AAATCGACATAGCCGCCAAGAATGCAGGACTCCATATTATCGGAGCCGATCGCATGGTATGGCACAAGGAGAAACTTTTTACCTGCGACCCATTCGTTATTTTTATAAATTACGGGAGCGAGTTCTTTGATGCTGCGGGCGGTGATATTGCCTTGGAGGATCAGATAAAGAACTGCCATAAAATGGCTTTTGCCACTACCAAAGCTGCCATGTAAATAGGTGGCCTTGCTGACGTTGCTTTGGAGGGTGCTGCGGATGAAGTTCAGGGCTTGGTCAAAGCATTTCTGTAATTCGGGCGTAACCACATAATCGCGGATGATCTTATCGGCATCTTTTGCCACTGATGACAGATTGAGTACAAAGTCACCTTTTTGGAGGCTTTCAGGAATTTCGATTAGGTCTTTAAGGAGCGTCATTTAGATATGAGCGAGCAGCTAGGGTTAGAATTATAGTAATTGATTTTGGAGGAATGCTGATGACTTTGCAGGAGTTGCAAAAGCAAGCGCTACCATAATCATTAACTATAGTCAATTTTTTAGGAGGCGATCGCATATGGTGTTAGCAGCGACTAAACGATATACCGTATCGGAATATTTAGCCTTAGAAGATCAAGCCGAATTTAAGAGTGAGTTTATTATTCTATCTTCATGAGCGATATGCGGCTGTGGTTACCTGAATATTATCGATCGCTTCCTAGCTTTCGGGAATATGTTTTGGTGTATCAAAATGGTAATGATCAAGTCAATTATGAGATTTTATGCGATTTATTAATCCCAAAACCGATTATGCTTTCAAAAAGATCTTTGGTTCTGAGCAGAGCCATGATATTTTGATCAGCTTTCTCAATGCTATTCTCTATGACAGCAAACCGATAATTCAAGATTTAGAGATTCTTAATCCCTATCTAGCGCCGAAAATACGCGGTGTGAAGCAAACCTATCTTGATGTTAAGGCTGATCTCGATAATGGCACAACCGTAATTATCGAGATGCAGGTGTTAAATATTGAGGGATTTGAGAAGCGGATTTTGTATAATGCGGCAAAGGCATATTCTAATCAATTGGGAGTGGGGCAGGACTATAGTTTGCTCAATCCAGTAATTGCGCTCACGATTACCGATTTTGAGATGTTTCCAGAGATCGATCAACTAATTTCGCGATTTATCCTCAAGGAAAAGGACTTTTTGATGGATTATCCCATCTATGACATTGAGATGGTATTTGTGGAGTTGCCAAAATTTACCAAGGAGCCTCAAGATTTGGAGACCTTGGCGGATAAGTGGCTATATTTCTTGAAATGTGCGCGACAGTTGGCGGTTGTGCCTGAGAGTATGAATCTTGTGCCTGAGATTAGTCAAGCCTTTGCGATCGCCAATGAAATTAATCTTACGCCTGAGCAAATTGAGGATATGGAGATGCAGGAAATGTTTATCCATGATCAACGCAATGCGATTAAAAAAGGGATCAAACAAGGACTAGCTGAAGGCTTGGCTGAGGGCAAGGCTCAAGGCTTGGCTGAGGGTTTAGCTGAGGGTTTAGCTGAGGGCAAGGCTCAAGGTGTCGCTGAGGGCAAGGCGCAGGGAATCATGGAGGGCAAGCTGGAGATGGCGCGGCAGTTGTTAGATATTCTGGATGATGTGGCGATTAGTCGGGCGGCAGGGTTAAGTGTGGAGGAGGTGGCTAGGCTGAGAAATATAGAATAAGTTGCGGCGCGATCGCGCCGCTAATCCTTACCAAATTAGGGTTACGGGGTAATTTGAAAATAGATTGTCTTTGGTAATTATAGGAATTTTTTCAGCTAATCCTTGAGACAGGATAAGGCGATCGAATGGATCTTTGTGATGGAATGGCAAAGCAGCGAGGATATCAAGATGCTGTGGCTGTATTTCTAGTAAATCGATCGCATTCTTGGCAGTTAGGCTCAGATTTGGGTTGCCTTCAATAAACCATAAAAAAGCGTGGGTATCCAATAAGAGCTTCATGGGGCATACTCCGCAAAGTCTTCTAGTGGCTCGTCAAAGTCATCGGATATTTTGATTAAGCCTTTGGCGCTGCCAAATTTGGGGACTGGTCGAGTTTTACCGATCGCAATAATTTTAAATAATGTGCCATCGTCATTGACCACGATTACTTCTTCGCCTCGGTTGGCTTCTGCGAGAAGATTGGCTAGGTGCTTTTCTGCGTCTTGTAAGGTGACTTGGTGCATAGTTTTTACGCCTCTAAATTGTTGAAGGTAAGGTAAGGGCAATTCATGAATTGCCCTTACCTTTTTTGATGGGTTCCCACATTTTTAAGCTCTCGACTGTATGCCCGATCGCTTTGGCTTCTTCGATCAAAAAGCTTTCGTAGTAGTCGCCCATCGCTAAGCCAAATTCTGGATCGATCGCGTTGTGCCATTGTTTGAGCCAAGGGATGAGTTCGACTAGGCTGGCGAGTAATGGGGCGAGGCGTGGGTCAGATGAGCCGCCGATGCGTTCTTTGATGTCGAGGTAGTAGGTGCTGAGGGCTTGGGCGAGTTGCAGGTGGTTATAGCCTGCCCAGGCGATCGCCATTGTGCCGTCTTCGCTTTGGCAGTGGGGGAAGGCGATCCAGCGTTCTTTGGGTACGTCTAGTTTGCCGCGTAGTCGCCAGTAGTTGGGTTTAATAAAGTCGGTGCTGGCATATTTGGGTGGGACGGGGATCGATGCCCTCACCCCTAGCCCCTCTCCCAGAGGGAGAGGGGAAATAGAGTCTTCTCCCCCCTTTCGTAAGGGGGGCTGGGGGGGATCGTCTTCCTTTCTTTGCAGTTCCCATGTGTGTTCCCATGCTTGGCGTTTGCGGAGTCCTGTGGGTTTGTAGCGCAGGATGGGCAGGTGGGGGACGCTTTCGGCTTCGACTAGTTCTGTAATTAGTTTTTCGATTTTGAAGGCGGGGTCGTTGCGATAGAGTTCGCCGACGGTGATAAATTGGCTGTCGCTTTTGGCAATGTCGGTGAGTTTGGCGATCGAGGTGATGGCGATGGGGATTGATGCCCTCTCCCTAAATCCCTCTCCCAAAGAGGGAGAGGGACTTAAAGAGTCTTCTCTTGTTCCCCCTGTATCTTCTCCCAGAACGGGAGAGGGACTTAAAGATTCTCTTGTTCCCCCTCTCCCTTCTTGGGAGAGGGGGCTAGGGGGTGAGGGCTGCATCCTGCCATCAAAGTCAAAGTATGTTTCTAGTCGGTCTAGTAGCCAGTATTTACAAGCATCTTGCAGTTCATCAATATTGGCGGTGTGGTTAAAGAGTCCTTGACGACCGATCCAACGGCGTTTGTAGTGGGGATGCTCGATGATTTTTAATGCAGATGAGTTTTCAATTGCATCGATGCGGCGTTGCCAAACTTCGCGCATTTCCTTTGTCCATGTATCGGGAATCTCAGACGGAACGGCAAAACCTTCTTGATTTTCTTGACTGAGAATGCAGAAAGGTCGATCGCCTGCATCAATGAGGACATCCCAAGCTAGAGGATCGTTACTGAATAGGCTTTCATCGGCTAGGTTATAGAAACAATAGCCAACAAAATCTATTTCTTCTTGCAATAAAATCATCTGAGAACGAATCTTAGCCGATCGCTGTTGATAACCTTCCCAAACATTGCGTAATTTAGTATTTTCGCGCAATCCTTCGGCAATGGCATTTGATGGAGTCAATAATGAAAGTTCTTGAGCGAGTTGATCGGTTTTCTTCGCTAGGTCTAGCAATCGCAATCTTAGCGGGCTAGTTTCCCAGTTT
>JBJTVM010000142.1:0-14933 GCA_046081205.1 Pseudanabaena sp.
AACGAGCGAGTCGTATTTGCAGGTGACTCGGATGCTTTGATTAGTAAAGGATTTGTCGGTTTGCTATCGGTCTGTATGGGCGGCCTAACCCAAAAGGAAATTGAGTTGCTCACCCCTGATTTTATTAAAGACACAGGTTTAGTTGCCAGCCTCACGCCATCTCGCGCCAATGGCTTTTATAACGTCTTCAAAAAAATGCAACAACAGGCGATCGAAATTGAACTACCCAGCGTTCGCTAAGCAAATAAAAAGCCTCGCTTAGCGAGGCTTTTTATTTAAGCTATTTATTTAAACGGTGGCGGTAATTGGACTAGTTGTCGAAACCATTGCCGCCAGAACTTGACTCGGGGAAACCGTGAAGGGTAAGCGGTGAATATCGGAATTCGGCTGACAGGCGATCGCGGCAATATGTTCTAATTCGACAAGGGTGACTTGACTTAAACCGAGATCGGCAAGGGTGGTCGGTAAGCCAATCTCTTGATAAAACTTCAGCAATTGATGACGCGACGAAGCAGCCAGTTGATTGCCTTGAAATTCCTCTAATCGCAATTGCACCAAAATGCCATAGGCAACCTTTTCACCATGTAATGTGCCATGGGTTTGATGCAGGTGAGTTAACGCATTGTGAATCGCATGGGCGGCGACAGTACGACAACTTGCGCCACCGATCCCACCGATCGCACCCGCCAGACATACCGATGCATCCACAACTTCGCGCCATGCTTGACTGTTAGGATTAGCGATCGCTTCGGCAGACTTTTGAAACAAAATATCACGGAGGATTCTTGCCTCTTGTACTGCCGCAATTACCATCGTTTTCTCGCTGCTGCCACTACCGACGGATGACTCGTACCACTTAGCGATCGCATCACCAATGCCTGAAACAAGGGTACGCTTAGGAGCAGTCGCAATTACGTCATAGTCCACCAACATCACGTCTGGACAGCGATCCAATGTCACGTCATAGTCAAAGGCTCCATGGGCATCATAGACATTGCTGAGAGCAGTCCATGCGGCACAGGTTGCGCCCGTGGTCGGCACGGTGATAATGGGCAAATGACATTGATGAGCAACTAATTTCGCAGTATCAAGGACTTTGCCTCCACCAACACCCACAATCACATGGGGATTTTCCTGCTGTACGAGGCGGCGTAGCATGGCTAAATTGTCATCACTACAATTGGCGATCGCTGGTGCATGGATAATTTCGCGATCGGTATTTTGGAAATAGCTTGCAGTAATTTTACCTGCGGTTTCCCCAGCAATAACTAGAGCTTTATTCCCATAGCGTGACAAATATTTTGGGAGTTGCGCTAAAATCCCGTTTCCCCGTAAAAGTTGGGCTGGTGCGATCGCCAAAATCGGTAATGCTTCCACCGTAAGTGTGTCTGACATCAGGTTAAGACATGGTAAACATAGGTTCTATTCTATCTCTTCGTTTCTAAATCCGCCAAGTTTGCCACGCAAGAATAGGCGGCATATTCATTTCAACGCTAAAATCTGTCAATGTTTGACAATATTTGCAAATTCCTCGCTGAAACTTACTCTACCGATATTGCCTCATGGTTACTCGGTGAGCCAATTTCACTTACCCAAGTCCAAACTCAAGAATTAGCAGTTGAGCCAATTCGTGCGGATAGTTTGATTTTACTAGAAGCTGAAGGTCTGTTGCTACATTTGGAGTTTCAAACCAAAGCTGACCCGCAAATTCCGTTTCGGATGTTGGACTATTGGGTACGTGGCAAAAGGCGTTTTCCCGATAAAAAGATCTGCCAATTCGTAATTTATCTGAGAGAGACAAGTTCAGATTTAGTTTTTCAAAACAAGTTTGAGGATGGGACAACTTATCACGAATTTGAAGTAATCAGGCTATGGGAGCAACCTCTCGCTAAATTTTTAGAATTTACGGGAATGTTGCCTTTTGCTATACTTGTGGGTGATAGCAACAAGGAAAGCTTGCTGCAAGATATTGCTCAAAAAATTGATAAAATCCCTGAGCTAAATACTCGTAAAACTATAGGAGCTGCAACCTATGTGTTGGCAGGTCTGGTTTTAGAGAAAAATATTATTAAGCAAATTTTGAGGAGAGATCTCATGCGTGAGTCTGTGACATATCAAGAAATTTTGCAAGAGGGGCTTCAAGAAGGGCTTCAAGAGGGTCGCCAATTAGGGCTTCAACTAGGTCGCAAGGAAGGTCGCAAAAAAGGTCGCCAAGAAGGTCGCAAGGAGGGGCTTGTTACGATTGTTTTAAGGCTGATCACGCACAAGTTTGGAACTTTGCCACCAAAGTTGCATACAAGGATTTCACGGTTACAAATTCCTCGTTTAGAGAGTCTTGCGGAGGCAATTTTGGATTTTGAGAGTGTTGCTGATTTGGAACTATGGTTTAGCAAGAAGAAATAGTTCCATGTCTTATGACCAATCTCTTGGGATATTCATAGAAGTTCGCGCCCTAGTGGTTCACTTTCAGTAAATTCGATTACATCTTCAGGATATTGAAAGTTGTTGGGAATGGTGGATATTAAGTCGTTAAGGGTTAGTTTTTGGTGTTGTGTGTTGATATCTGAGTTTTTGACCGCGATATTGGGAGAGAAAGTGACTGGAGCATAAGTTTGCTGCAAGAAGGCGATGAAGTTTAGGGCTTGGCGCTGGGCTTCGATGGGTAATGACTCGAAGGCTTGGAATAATTCTTGTTGTGTCATATTCATAGGTTAATCTCCTAAATTTTTTCTATATTGACTTGTTTCTAAGGCTTATCATCAGGGAAAATCACCTCAAATGATTGGCGATCGCTAATTCGATAAAATAAAAAATCTGAATCTAAAGTTAAAATCTGCTTTATCCCTGTCTTTTCGGCGGCAATGACTAATGTTGCATCCGCAAGATCCATCGGGCGATCGCGATATTGTGACATCAAGGCAAATAATCTTTCGTAGTCTTCTATTTGAATTTGGAATATTTGCACTACTTCATTGAGAAGCAAATTTGCGATTTGTTGTTGCATTGTCCAGCCGCCACGATGCAGGGCTAAATACATGGTTTCAGTCAAGCAAGACCATGTGGTTAATAATGGTTGCTTTGCTTTTCGGACTGCTTCTTTAGAGGCTTGGTGTTTGGGTTGGGATTGGTCGCATAGGCACAATAAAACTCCTGTGTCACACAAAATCATAGCTCTAGCCCTTGTTTGCGATATTTATCAATTAGTAGGGCTGTGTATTCATTTTGTGGCGGTTGGGTTGTGGTTGGTATAGGCATAGTTTCACATTCTGCAAACCAGTTTTCCCATTTTGCTGCCCAGTCAATTTCTGGCTCTACGGAATTTGGAATGGTGTTGGTTGGTGTTTCATGTTGGATATAAAGCCCTAGTGCTTCAATAATCGCAATATTAAGGCTTTTACCTTTATTTTGGACGATCTTACTAAGTTCATCAGGTATTTCAATGGTAATTTGCATATTTAATCTCCTAATACTCTATTTTCTATTTTAAACTTTTTCCTTTTTCTTCTCTACTTTTTCCTTCCCATCATCCTCCTAGTTCTCTAATCTTATCGCGAGAGTTGTCATACCATTCCATATTCCCTTGCTGTTGACAGAGTTCTGCCGCCTTCCGAAAATCTGCCAATGCTTCTTGTCTTTCACCTTTTTCTTTTTTGATTAGTCCACGATTGTAGTAAGCAAGAGCAAAATCAGGATTGAGGCGGATAGCTTCGCTATAGTCGGTGATCGCTCCCTGATTCTCTCCTAAGTCATATTTCGCATTACCACGATAGGAGTAAGCAGCAATATCATCAGGTTTGAGTCGGATAGCTGAACTGAAGTCAGCCATCGCCCCCTGTTTATCTCCTAATTGATACTTCGCTATCCCGCGATTGTTGTAAGCTTCAGCAAAATCAGGTTTGAGGCGGATAACTTCGTTGTAGTCGTTGATTGCACCCTGATTATCTCCTAATTCACTCTTCACTAACCCCCGACTGTTGTAAGGTAAATGCAATAGGGAATTTTTTAATCGAATTGATTCGTTGAAGTCGGAGATCGCGCCCTGTTTGTCTCCTAAGTCAGACTTCGCTACCCCACGATTGTAGTAAGCCTCAGCAAAATCAGGCTTGAGGCAGATGGTTGAACTGAAGTCGATGATCGCCCACTGTTTGTTTCCTAAGTTAGACTTCGCAATCGCGCGATTGTAGTAAGCCTCAGCAAAATCAGGTTTGAGGCGGATGACTTCGTTGAAGTCGGAGATTGCTCCCTGTTTGTCTCCTAATTGATACTTCGCATTTCCGCGATTGTGGTAAGCATCAGCAAAACTAGGGTTGAGGCGGATAGCTTCGTTGTAGTCGGCGATCGCTCCTTCTTTGTCTCTTAATTCATACTTCGCTAACCCGCGCCCCCTGTAAGCCTTAGCATAATCAGGCTTGAGGCGGATGGCTTCGGTGAAATCGGTGATCGCTCCCTGATTATCGTCTAATGACTTTAATGAACCTCGAAGGAAGTAAGCAACAGCAAAATTAGGTTTGAGACGGATAACTTCAGTGTAATCGTCAATTGCTCCCTGAACATAGCCTAAGCCCAACTTTGCAGTCCCTCTATTGTAGTAAGCATCAGCATAATCAGATTTGAGGCAGATGGCTTCGTTGTAGTCAGTGATCGCTCCCTGAACATCGCCTAAGTCAGACTTCGCTACCCCGCGATTGTAGTAAGCCTCAGCAAAATCAGGTTTGAGGCGGATGACTTCGTTGAAGTCGGCGATTGCTCCCTGTTTGTCTCCTAATTGATACTTCGCATTTCCGCGATTGTGGTAAGCATCAGCAAAATCAGGCTTGAGGCGGATGGCTTCGCTGTAGTCGGTGATCGCTCCCTGTTTGTCTCCTAAGTTAGACTTCGCATTTCCGCGATTGTGGTAGGCATTAGCAAAGTCAGGCTTGAGGCGGATGGCTTCGTTGTAGTCGGCGATTGCTCCCTGATAGTCTCCTAAGTTAAACTTCACAACACTGCGATTGTAGTAAGCCTTAGCATAATCAGGCTTGAGGCGGATGGCTTCGTTGTAGTCGGCGATCGCTCCCTGCTCGTCTCCTAATTGATACTTCGCTACCCCGCGATTGTAGTAAGCATCAGCATCGTCAGGATTGCGCCGAATATCTTTATTGTACTTAGCGATCATATTCTTTATTGTACTTAGCGATCATATATCGATAATCTTTACTTTGCATTCCCATGTTTGAAAAAAGATTCGGTATTACTAGACTGTGCGATCAAGTTATTGAGATTTGGATTGCCTGCATGGTCAGATTCAAAACTGTGAGCTATTGAAATAGAACCAAACAATAAAACCGCAGACCTAAGTACAGGACAAAAATTTAAAAATAGAACGCCAAAACATCTTGCAACTCTTACTAGGCAAGGCTTTTAAGCTTATCAGTTCAAATCATTGTTGGGAGAACGTTTCAAACTTTTTGTCCTGTACTTAGCAACGATCCTTATCTTAAACCTTTTCCTTTTTATTTTTTCTATAAAATTCCTTAAGCATATCCCTTGCCTTCTGCAAATCTGCTAAAGCTCCATGTTTATCCCCTAGTGCAGCCTTTGCATTAGCGCGATTACTGTAAGACTCATAACAATCGGGATAATCAGGCTTGAGGCGGATGGCTTCGTTGTAGTCGGTGATCGCCCCTTGTTTGTCTCCATTTTGTGATTTATCGTAGCCGCGATTGAAATATTCACTAGCTGACAGAGAACGCTTCTTTCTTAGAATGAGAATTTGAGATGCTTCATTATTAGCCAAATCGAACTCGATCGCCACTTTCCCCCATTTAAAAGCACTTTCATAACCCTTCCCCGCCCCGATCGCATCATAAAACCCCTGCGAAAACTTAATCGCCACATTATCCTCAACCAGATCACGCATCCCAATCGTAAAGGGAATATTTGCCGATATCGCATCACCCTGCACATCGGAATAACAAGCATTCAACACCACACATTCCAAATGATCCGCACAAAGCTGTAACAAATTTGCTAACGGCTTTGCAGGTACAAACTTAATTTCATTGCTATTAGTCGCACGCGATCGCACCTCTCCCCCCTCCGAACGATAGATCGCACTTGCCGACTCATCGCTCACAAATAACAGACCCCGATCCCCCGCCCCATGACCGCTAAAATGCAAAACGTGCGGCTCCACATCCAGCAAAGCCCGCCGCAATTCTGAAGGAGTCGCCGCCAGACAATATTTCACCTCAAAATTATCCCGTTTGCGCGATCGCCTTAATGCCTCTTGAATAGTTTTCACCTCATGATCCAGTTTCAGAGGTGACGAGCCTAACGGATTAGCCGCTACTACCAAAATCCTAACGCGATCGCCCGACTGAGCAAGCCTTTCCGCAATACCGATATTAAGGTTCTGCACGTTTACAGTACCGCCCTGCACATTAATACCAATTTTTTCAGCCAAGGGATCGGTCATAAAAGTAAATATTATCTGACTAAACCAATTATGATCGACTTTTTGATGAATTACAAGTTGATGTAATTGCTAGCTATAGATCTGCAATCTCAATTGCTCGCCAATTTCTGTCATGACTTCTCTACAATTCAACTTAAAATTTAAACTATAGCGATCGCTGCTAACCATTGTATAGAGCGAATCAGTACCTCTAAGTTTCTGAATTCAACAAAAAAAGCTTAAGATTAGTTCAGGATAGTTACTAGCTATACTGATAGATTGCAAGGTTTATGGATTACAGCAGTGGTTAGCCAAACACAGCGAGCAAATACAAGCTCTAACAACAAAATTGATGCTTCCCTTGATGTCTCAAAATATGAAGCCAAGACACAGGAAATCGCCAAGAAGATTTTAAGTGGTAATGAGAAAGGTTCCTTTTGGTCGAAACTATCGCAACTTAAAGACGAATTGCGCCTTGATGACAAGCTGATGGCTTGGACAATGGAAAATGAAGGCTTGCGCGTGCAATTATTCCGATTGATCGATTGCTTGCCAGCATTACAGAGCAAAGCCGAAATTGCGCGACATATGCAGGAATATCTCGCCAGTGATGCAGTGGAAATTCCAGCACTGCGGGCTTTGCTAAATTTCAGTACCGACAATCCTAATTCGATTCCTGCAACCGCAGCCGCAACCACCCTCTCGACCGCAGTGGCAACCCTCGCCAAGCGCTATATCTGCGGTGAGAACTTATCAGAGGCAACCAAATCGATTGAGAAACTGCGGCGCGATCGCTTTGCCTTTACGATGGACTTGCTCGGTGAAGCCGTGATTAGCGAAGTGGAGGCAGGCGAATACCTCAATCGCTATATTGCCATGATGGAGGATTTGTCTGGTAAGGCGAAGGCTTGGGGCTTGATTGATCAGATTGACAAGGCAGATGGTGAACAACTCAAACGAGTTCAGGTTTCCGTAAAATTGAGTGCATTCTATTCCCAATTCGATCCCCTTGATCCAGTCAAAACCACCGAGAAAGTCAGCGAACCTGCCAGAATTTTATTGCGTAAAGCACAGATTTTAGCCTGTGGTATCCATTTTGATATGGAGCAGTATGAGTTTAAGTCGCTCACTTTAGAGATTCTCAAGAAAGTCTTAATGGAGCCAGAATTCCGCGATCGCACGGATGTAGGAATTACGCTGCAAGGCTATTTGCGCGAAAGTGAGCAGGATTTGCGTGATTTAGTGGAATGGGCTAAGTTGCGCGGTAAGCCTGTGACCGTGCGCCTCGTCAAGGGAGCCTATTGGGATCGGGAAACAATTCGTTCCTATCAACAGGGTTGGGCTTTGCCAGTCTTCTCTGATAAAGTCTCCACCGATGCCAATTATGAGCGATTAATTCAGATTCTCTTAGAAAATCACCAATATCTCTATGCGGCGATCGGTAGTCATAATGCCAGATCCTTAGCCAAGGCGATCGCCATTGTCCAAACTTTGAATATCCCCAGCCGAGCCTTTGAAACTCAATGTCTCTATGGCATGGGTGACAAATTTGCTAAGGCGATCGCCGATATGGGTTATCGTGTGCGCGTTTACTGTCCCTTTGGTGATTTGATCCCTGGGATGTCCTATCTGATTCGCCGTCTGTTGGAAAATACCGCCAATAGTTCCTTTTTGAGAATTAGTGGCGAAGGTGTTGATATTAGTAAACTGATTGCTGCACCTGTGATGACGGAACGGGATACGGATTACAATGGCGCACCCGCTCTCAATATTTTTGATGGGTTTGTCAATTCTAGTGATCGCGATTATGCGATTAATTCAGAAAGAGAAGCTGCCCAAACTGCATTACAACGGGTTAACAACCAACTTGGAAAAACCTATTTACCAATGATCAATGGTCAAGCTGTAGAAACAGAAACCTATGTCGAATCGGTTAACCCCGCCAACTCCTCGCAAGTAGTCGGCAAAATTGGGCTAGCCAGCATCGACCAAGCCGAAGCAGCCATTCAAGTCGCCAAAAATGCCTTCTCGTCATGGAAGAAACTCAGCGCCAAGGAAAGAGGTGATATTCTCCGTAGGGCTGCTGACATCATGGAAGAGAAGCGCGAAGAATTGATTGCATGGATTTGTTGGGAAGTTGCGAAACCAATCCGCGAAGGTGATGGCGAAGTTTCCGAAGCGATCGACTTCTGCCGCTACTATGCTAAGGAAATGGAACGTCTCGAATCGGGCGTACAGCGCAATCTGCCTGGGGAAGACAATACTTACATCTATCAACCTCGCGGCGTGGTGGTCGTGATTTCGCCTTGGAACTTCCCCTTCGCGATCGCCCTTGGTATGAGTGTCGCTGCGATCACCGCAGGTAATACCGTCATTCTCAAGCCCGCCGAACAGTCCTCGGTAATTGGCGCAAAAATTGCCGAAGTTCTCCAAGCCGCAGGCTTACCCACAGGTGTATTTACCTATCTTCCAGCTAAAGGTTCCACCGTTGGTTCCCATTTAGTCAAACATCCCGATGTGCATCTAATCGCCTTCACTGGTTCCCAACAAGTCGGCTGCCAAATTGTCACCGAAGCCTCGATTTTGCGCCCCAAACAGAAACACATGAAGCGCGTAATTGCGGAAATGGGAGGAAAAAATGGCATCATCATCGATGAAAGCGCTGACCTCGATCAAGCCGTAGTCGGTGTTATGAACTCCGCCTTCGGTTTCGCTGGTCAGAAATGTTCCGCCTGTTCCCGTGCGATTGTTCTCGCACCAGTTTACGACAACTTCCTAGAGCGTCTAGTGGAAGCCACGCGATCGCTAAAGGTTGGTGAAGCTCATCTCCCTGACACCAAATTCAGTGCTGTCATCGATAGAGCTGCCCAGCAGAACATTCTCAACTATATCGCCAAAGGCAAAGAAACCGCCAAACTTGCCTTTGAAGGAGAAGTTCCCCATCACGGATTCTATGTGCCACCAACCATCTTTAGCGATGTCGATCCTGACAGTGCGATCGCCCAAGAGGAAATCTTTGGACCTGTACTGGCGGTAATCAAGGCACAGAGTTTTGATGAGGCATTAGCGATCGCCAATGGTACGAACTTCGCGCTCACAGGTGGCTTATATTCGCGTACTCCTTCCCATATCGAACGCGCCTATCGCGAGTTTGAAGTGGGCAATCTCTACATCAATCGCGGCATCACAGGTGCATTGGTAGATCGCCATCCGTTCGGCGGTTTCAAGCTAAGCGGTATCGGTTCCAAAGCTGGCGGACGCGATTATTTATTGCAATTCCTAGAGCCAAGGTCAATCACCGAAAACACTCAACGTCAGGGCTTTGCGCCTCTTGATGGGATTGAGTAATTAGTTTCAGGCAAGGGGCTTAAGCCCCTTGTTCTTTGGAATATACTTGATAAATGCTGTATCGCATCGCCTAAACCTATGACTCAAACCATTGAATAACAACCAACGCTGTGCGATCGCGATCTTAATTTGTGGTTAGAAGAGGTGATCGCTAATGATTAACAAACAAGATCTTTCTGAGCAAGATATTTGTACGCAGTATATTCTACCTGCCTTGATCAAAGCGGGTTGGGATATTCGTAGGCAAGTGCGCGAACAGGTTTACTTTACCGATGGGCGGATTTATGTGAAGGGGGACAAGACGCAACGGGGCAAGGCGAAAAAGGCGGATTATGTGTTGTATTACAAGCCGAATATTGCGATCGCTATTATCGAGGCTAAGAAAAATACGTTTTCTGTGGGTGCAGGGATGCAGCAGGCTTTGGACTATGCCGAGATTTTGGATTTGCCTGTGGCTTTTAGCTCCAATGGTGATGGATTTTTGGAGCACGATCGATCTGGTTATTCAGATGTAATTGAGCGTGAGTTGAGTCTGGATGATTTCCCTAGTCCTGATGAGCTTTGGCAGAAATACAAAAAATTTAAGGGCATAGAAACGCCTGAAGCGGAACAGATTGCTAGTTTTGATTACTTTTTCGATAGCAAGGGGCGACAACCGCGTTATTATCAGCAAATTGCGATTAATCGCACGGTGGAGGCGATCGCGAAGGGGCAGGAGCGCTTATTGCTGGTGATGGCAACGGGTTCGGGTAAGACCTATACGGCTTTTCAGATTATTCATCGCTTGTGGAAAAATGGGGCGAAGAAACGGATTTTGTTTTTAGCCGATCGCACTGCGCTGATTAGCCAGACTAAACGCGGCGATTTTAAGCATTTTAAGAATAAGATGACGGTGATTCAAAACAAGAAAATTGATACTGCTTTTGAGATTTATTTGGCTCTCTATCAGGGTTTAGTCAATTATGAAGATGATCTTCTTGATGCCTATCGCGAATTTAGTCCCGACTTTTTTGATTTGATCATTGTGGATGAGTGCCATCGCGGGAGTGCGGCGGACGATAGCAAATGGCGGGAAATTTTGGAATATTTCAGTGCTGCGACCCATGTGGGTTTGACGGCTACCCCCAAGGAAACAAAGGAGATTTCTAATATTGAATATTTCGGCGATCCGATCTATACCTATTCGCTGAAGCAGGGAATTGATGATGGGTTTCTCGCTCCTTACAAGGTGATTCGGGTAGGTTTGAATGTGGATTTGGAGGGATATCGCCCAGAGATGGGTAAGCGCGATAAATCGGGGAATTTGATTGATGATCGCCTGTATAATCTCAAGGATTTTGATCGGAATTTGGTGATCGACGATCGCACTAAGGCTGTGGCGAAGCGAGTAATGGAATACTTACGGAAGACGGATCTGTATGCGAAGACGATTATCTTTTGTGTGGATACGGAACACGCGGAGAGAATGCGTCAGGCGATTTCTAATGAAGCGGCGGATCTGGTGCGAGAGAACTATAAATATGTGATGCGAATTACGGGTGAGGATAAGCTGGGTAAATTGGAATTAGATAATTTTACTAATCCAGAAGAACGTTATCCAGTAATTGCGACAACTTCTAAATTGATGACTACGGGTGTGGATGCTCAGACCTGTAAGTTAATTGTGTTGGATTCTAATATTCAGTCACCGACTGAGTTTAAGCAAATTATTGGACGCGGTACAAGAATTAATGAGCAGTTTGATAAGCGCTATTTTACGATTATGGACTTTCGGAATGTGACCGATCAATTTAGTGATCGCGGTTTTGATGGCGATCCTGTGATGATTAAGGAGGTACGCGAGGGAGTGACATTTACGGATGAGGATATTAACGGAAATGCTACGGAATTTGTGATCGATCAAGCAACGGGTGAGGTTTTGAATTTTGGGACGGATGCTGAGCCTGTGCCATTTATACCAACGATTATTAGTGGTGGGGCTGTGGTTGCTGAACCTCGTGAGAAGGTCTATGTAACGGGTGTGAATGTGGAAATTCTCAATGAGAGGATTCAATATTTAAACGATAATGGCGACTTGGTGACTGCTAGTTTAAAGGATTACACAAAACAGAACTTGCTGCGAAAATATAGTAGTTTGGATGATTTTTTGAGTAGTTGGGATGAGGCTGATAAAAAGAGTGCTTTGATTGCGGAGTTATCAGAGCAGGGAATTGTCTTGGAGGATTTGCAAAAGTCTATTCAGAAGGATTTGGATCTGTTTGATTTGATTTGCTATGTGGCTTGGGGACAGCCGCCTCTGACGCGCAGGGAACGGGTAGATAATGTGCGTAAACGCAATTGTTTTGCGAAGTATGGGGTAGCGGTGCGATCGGTTTTAGACTCGTTGTTAGAGAAGTATGCGGCGGATGGAATTGAGAATATTGAGGAGCTTTCGGTGCTAAAATTGGAGCCTCTCAAGAAACATGGCTCACCGCAGAAAATTATCGATCTATTTGGCGGTAAGTCTCAATATCTTCAGGTTTTGCGCGAGTTAAAATCAGAATTGTATCAAGCTGCATAATTTGATTTATGATTTTTTGTAGGGGCAATTCATGAATTGCCCTTACGAAAGTATTTTCGTGTAATTATTTCGTGTAATCATGGGTAAGAAACGGGATCTCAAACAGATCGATGCGATCGCTAATGAATTTCATATCCGAGGTGACTTGAGAGAATTGTTCGGAGAGTTTATTGAGGAACAAAAAAATTTGGGTTATGGTGGCAGCTTAAATGCTAAGAGAGATTTTACCTATAAAGAACTTCGTGAAAAAGCTAAGGAATTTTTAGAGGAGAAAGGTTTATGACAGTAGCACCAGTTTTAAAAACTACGATTGACTCTCGAAATAATCATAATCTTGAGAAAATTATTCCTGTGATTACACAAGCACTTATTGGTGAAATCTGTCAGCAAGTTTCCTTTAGTTATGGCGATGAATTGAAGTTGCATTTTGGGGAAATGACTCCTTGTAAGCATCCCAAATTAGCGCATTTACTAAGGGGCAGTTGGCGATTTGGGGCGAGGGCTACGCCTTGGACAGTGAAGCATCAGGGGCAGATTTTAGTGGTTACTTCGGAAGCGGATACGGATGAACAGATTGCGATCGCTAAGGAAATTGTGAAGCAATTAGAACACAAGAAATTAATTGATCTAACTGTTGAAGCGGAGACGATTCGGTTGACGTTGAGTTTTGAGGATGGTTATCAGTTAATCTTAGATCCAGATTTAGAGGATGATTCAGGGCTTGCTCATTGGGAGTTGTTTATGCCGACTGAGCAGGTTTTGGCGATCGGTCCTGGCTATTTTTGGTCTTGCAAATCTATTCATGAGCCTTAGTGCCAGTCTGCGTTTAGACGTTTAGATCCCCCCCAGCCCCCCTTGTAAAGGGGGGAGAATTAATCAATTATCTTCTTCCCCTTTTTAAGGGGGATTGAGGGGGATCGCTAAATTTTTCTTACGCTTTTGCCGTAAAGTGATAAATCCAGCAGTGCGATCAAATGACTATGAAAAATCTCGGTGGTAATATTAAATCTCTGCGTAATTTTATGCGGAAGGATGCGGGGGTGTCGGGGGATGGACAACGCATTGAGCAGTTGGGCTGGTTGCTGTTTTTGAAAATTCTTGATGCTAGCGATCGCGAGTTGGAGCTACTCAAGGATGATTTTGTGTCGGTGGTTCCTGAGCATTTGCGCTGGAGTAGTTGGGCGGCGGACAAGGAGGGGATCACGGGGGATGCGTTGCAGAAATTTATCGATCAGGAATTATTTCCGACTTTGCGAAATCTCGATGTGAGTACGGGCAGTCAAAGGGCGCGGATTGTGCGGGAGATTTTTGAGGGGACAAATAATTACATGAAGAATGGCACGATTATTCGGCAGGTGTTGAATAGTCTGAATGAGATTGATTTTGAGAATTCAGAAGATCGGCATTTGTTTGGGGATATTTATGAGACGATTTTGCAAGAACTGCAATCGGCGGGGGCTTATGGGGAGTTTTATACGCCGCGTGCGCTGACGGAGTTGATGACGGAGTTAGTGAATCCTAAGTTGGGTGAGAAGGTGCTAGATCCTGCCTGTGGGACGGGTGGTTTTTTGACCTGTGCGATTAATCATTTGCGATCGCAGGGTATCGATCAGGTGAAAGATCTAGAGACTTTGGAGCAGACGATTAGGGGAATGGAGTTTAAGCCGTTGCCGTTTATGTTGGCGGTGACGAATTTGTTTTTGCATGAGATTGAGGTTCCGAATATTGAATACACTGATAGTTTAAATCGCGAATATACGAGCATCACGGAGGCGGATCGAGTGGATGTGATCCTTGCAAATCCGCCGTTTGGGGCTTCGGTGACGGATGGGGTGCAGGATAATTTCCCGTTGAGTTATCGGACTACGGAGAGTGCGGATTTGTTTTTGTTGTTGATGGTGCGCTATTTGCGACATGGTGGTCGGGCGGCGATCGTGTTGCCTGATGGTTCTTTGACTGGGGATGGGGTGAAGGCGCGAATCCGTCAGCATTTGTTGGAGTCTTGCAATCTACATACGATCGTGCGTTTACCAAATTCGGTGTTTCAGCCCTATGCTTCGGTGGCGACTAATCTGTTATTTTTCACGAAGGGGAAGCGGACTGAGGATGTGTGGTATTGGGAGCTTCGTTTGCCTGATGGAGTGAAGGCATATTCTAAGACGAAGCCGATTAATAAGGGTGAGTTTAAGTCGTTGTGCGATTGGTGGCACGATCGCGAAGAAAATGAGCAGGCTTGGCGGGTGAGTTTTACAGATCTGGAGAAGAATGGATTTAATCTAGATGTAAAAAATCCTCATATTGTGGAGGTGGAACGGGGTTATAGTTCGGTTGAGTTGTTGGGGATGTTGCATGATTCTTTCAAAAAGAGTGATGAGCTTTTAGAAAGTTTGAAAGGAGTTATTTCTCATGAATAAGTTTAATATTGTCAAAATCTCTGATTTTCTAACGAGCCGAGAAGAAAGATATAAACCAGATGACTCTAATTTAGACGGGCTAAAACGCCTAGATAAAATTGATTTTACTGGTAATATTCATCTATCAGAAAAGCCTACCAAAACAGATATGATAATTGTCCATTCTGGCGATCTA
>JBJTVM010000143.1:0-5502 GCA_046081205.1 Pseudanabaena sp.
CTAATTTGCCAGATGCTTACAATCAAGCGATCGAGGGAATGTCAATTGGAGAGAAGGCTGGCTCCTGTGGCACAGCCGCCTTTCGCAAAGAGCCTGTGATTGTTTCCGACATTACTACCAATCCACTTTGGCAAGATTTTAAAGAATTAGCTTTAGCACATGGATTAGGATCTTGCTGGTCATTTCCTGCGATCGCCAGCGATGGATCTGTCCTAGCCACTTTTGCTGTTTATCATCGCGATATTCATCATCCAGAGCCGCAAGAGCTAGAGTCGATCGCTCTTGCAGCTAATATCGTCAAAATTGCGATCGAGCGCGAACAAGCCACTCAAGCCCTAGAAAAGTTAAATCAAGAGCTGGAAAATCGCGTGCAACAGCGCACTCAGGCTTTGCAGCAGAGTGAGGCTCGCTTGCAAGAGGCACAACAAATCGCCCACCTTGGCAGTTGGGAGCTAGATGTCATCACCAAGAAAGTAACTTGGTCAGAGGAGATTTTTAAGATTCTAGCTATTGATCCCCATAGCCCCGCACCAACCTGTGAGCAGTTTTTTCAATTTTTTGCCCCCCTGAGCAGGAACGTTTAAAACTACTTCATGAACGCGCAATTAATGATCGACAATCTTTTACGATTGATGCCGAAATTATCTGTGCTGATGGCTCCATAGGCTATGTTTTTATTAAAACTGAGCCGATCTGGAATTCGGCGGGGAAAGTGACTCGACTGATGGGGATCGCTATGGATATTAGCGATCGCTATGCCATGCAAGAAGCTCTCCAACGCAGTGAAGAACGTACTCGCGCTACCCTCTTAGCATTGCCTGACCTCGTATTTCGAGTTGACAGTGCGGGTAAATATGTCGATTTTATGGTGTCACCTCAAGGTAAAAACCTCATTGATCCCCAGCAAATTATTGGTAAAAGTATTTACGAAGCTTTCCCCATACCTACTTCAGGGATTTATGCGGAACGCAAATATGCAGCTCTACAACAAGCCCTTGCCACTCAAACTGTACAAATTTATGAGCAGCAGATTCAGACTGAAGGTAAATGTATTTATGAAGAGGTGCGCGTTGCTCCCTGTGGCAATGATGAAGTAGTCTTTTTTGTGCGAGATATTAGCGATCGCAAACAGGCTGAGGCTCAACTGCAACAAACCAATCAAGAGTTAGCCCGCGCGACGCGACTTAAGGATGAGTTTTTAGCGAATATGAGTCATGAACTCCGCACACCGCTCAATGCAATTTTGGGCATGACTGAAGGTTTACAAGAAGAAGTATTTGGTAAGATTAGCGATCGCCAACTCAAAGCATTACAAACCATTGAGTCTAGTGGAACGCATTTATTAGAACTGATTAACGATATCCTTGACGTTTCTAAAATTGTATCTGGGAAAATTGAACTGGATTGTGCGCCCACTTCAATTAATCAACTCTTTCAAACTAGTCTGTCATTTGTTAAGCAGCAGGCGCTACAAAAGCGAATCCAGATTCGCACCAAATTGCCGCGAGATTTACCTAACCTACTAGTAGATGAACGGCGTATCCGTCAGGTCTTGATTAACCTTTTGAATAATGCTGTCAAATTTACGCCAGAGGGAGGAGCTATTACCTTAGAAGCTAATCGACTCCAGTTGATTTCTTCTTTCCCTGATAAAACTAACGAGGAGGTGACAGAATACTTGCAAATTTCGGTAATTGATACAGGCATTGGTATTGCTGCAGAAAACATCCAGAAACTATTTAAGCCTTTTGTGCAGATCGACAGTGCGTTAAATCGTCAATATGAAGGTACAGGTTTGGGACTTGCCCTAGTGAAACAGATGGTAGAACTACATGGTGGCAAGGTGGGGATAACTAGCGAACTGGGGGTTGGTAGTTGCTTTTCCATTGAGTTACCCTGTGTCCCCAATACGACCTATGCCTCTGAAATGGTTTCTAGAAATCAAACCACCGAGAGTAGCGACTTAGACTCTACAACTGTTTTCAAGTCTCAAGCTCCCCTGATTTTGATCGCTGAAGATAACGAAGCCAATATCATGACAATTTCTAGCTACCTCATCGCCAAAGGTTATCGTATTGTATTAGCAAAAAATGGAGAAGAGGCGATTTCCATAGCACTAACGGCAAAACCTGATTTAATTTTGATGGATATCCAAATGCCAATAATGGATGGGCTAGAAGCTATCAAACAGATCCGCCAAATTCCTATGTTAGTTAATATTCCGATTATTGCATTGACAGCTTTGGCAATGACTGATGATTGCGATCTCTGCCTAGACACGGGAGCTAATGAATATCTCACTAAACCTGTTAAGCTAAAGCAACTGGCGGCTACTATCCATCAACTTTTAGCGAATTAAGAAGATAGGCAATGAATTTAGCATCTGTTTTAATCATTGATGACGAAGCTGATAATTTTGATGTGATTGAGACTATCTTGGGCAATCAAAATTACCAGTTGCATTACGCTGCTAGCGGTCAAGATGCGTTCGCCTATCTCGACACATTTCAGCCCGATCTAATTTTGCTAGATGTAATGATGCCAGTCATGGATGGTATTGAGGTTTGCAAACGAATTAAAGCTTTACCTGCATGGCAGGCTGTGCCAATTATTATGGTTACGGCTCTTCACTCTAAGGAAGACCTAGCAAAGTGTATGAATGCGGGAGCCGACGATTTCATCAGCAAGCCCTTAAACTCTTTGGAGTTCCGAGCAAGGGTGAGTTCCATGTTACGCATTAAGGAGCAACACGATCGGCTAGAACGCGCAAATGCTCTGATCCGCGCCCAACTTGAAGCTAGCCTAGAGGGAATTATTGCTGTCGATGAGCAGGGACGGTTAGTTGCACATAATCAAAAAATATGCGAAATATGTGATATTAACGCCATTACCTCTAATAACAATTATCAAGACTTACCGCTTTTACCGCTATTGCAATCGGCTAATTCCCCCCAAGCCATTACCCAGATTTTGGAAGAGACCTACGATAAAACAGATCAAGTGACTCATGGGGAGATTGTCATTAATCAACTCACCTATGAGTATTTTAGTAGTTCGGTAACTTCTCCTAATGGTCGTTTTTGGGGATTTGTCTGGCGATTTCGTGACATTACCGATCGCAAGCAATACGAAACCAATCTCCAAAAATCCAAAGAAGTTGCGGAGGCAGCATTGCGGGTTAAGTCAGATTTCTTAGCGATGATGAGTCATGAAATTCGTACCCCCATCAATGGAGTTTTGGGAATGACGGAGCTATTAGCGACGACTTCCCTCGATCCAGAACAAAATAAGTTTGTTCAATCTATTCAAGCTAGTGGCGAAATACTATTAACAGTCATTAATGATATTCTCGACTTCTCTAAACTTGAGTCCCAAAAACTTTTACTAGAGCATCTACCAATTGATGTCCATGGAATTATTGCCGATACCTGTGCGCTCCTGAGTCAGCAAGCGGAATCTAAAGGAATTGGACTAGATTTCCAGATTGATTCGCAAACACCTGCCTATATCCTTAGTGATCCCATCAGGTTACGTCAAATCCTACTGAATTTGGCAAATAATGCCGTCAAATTTACCCATCAGGGTGCAGTAAGCCTGTCTGTATCTGTATCTTCAGCCATTTCTTCACAGACCGAGAAAGAAGTGACATTACTTTTTGAAGTACAGGACTCAGGTATCGGACTTTCTCCAGAACAGTTACAAAAGCTATTTCAACCTTTTACCCAAGCCTCGATCGCTACAGCTCGTAATTATGGTGGCACTGGTTTAGGGCTAGCGATTTGCCAAAAACTAGTACAGATGATGGGAGGCAAGATTTGGGCGGAAAGCTCTCTAGGTAGTGGCTCTAGCTTTTTCTTTGTTTTGCCAGTCTCAGTTACCTATGAGCGCCCTCAATCAATGACTCCCTTGGAGGGGAGAACGATGTCGCGCTATGCTAAGCCCGTTAGTTCCAAGCTAGCGACTCAACTACCTCTGAATATTTTGGTTGCTGAGGATAATTTGATCAACCAAGAAATGGTTTTAGCAATGCTCAGTAAAATGGGTTATGCACCTGTAATAGTCAATGATGGGATCGAAGCTCTAGAAGCAATTAAAAGTAGTACATTTAATATTGTGTTCTTAGATGTGCAAATGCCACGGTTGAATGGACTGGAAACGGCTACTTATATTGTGGAGGACTGGGCAAAACTATCAACTAATCCATCACGTCCGATTCTAATTGCGATGACAGCTAGTGCTATGCAAGGCGATCGCGAAATGTGTTTAGAAGCAGGAATGGACGACTATATCAGTAAGCCAGTCTCTTTTGAAACTTTACAAAGAATCATTGAGCGTTGGGGTAATCTTCCTAAAGGAATTGAAGTCCAACAAGCTACACCACAATCAAATAAAGACTTTGATGATCATGCGCTTCAGGAAATTGAGAAGGTTTCATTAAATTTGCCAAAACGGATGATCAATATATTCTTATACGAAGAATGTCCAGTTCTCTTAGCAAAGTTGCATCAAGCTATCTTAGATCAAGATGCTTCACAAATAGAATATGTGGCACATACCTTAAAGGGAAGTAGTAGAATGCTTGGGGCTAGATCTTTCTCTGAAATTTGTTTTGCATTGGAAGCTGCTGGGCGTAATCATCAATTAGATGGTAGCGATCGCTTAGTTGCCGAGATTGATCAAAGTTTTCCTTTAGTTGTTGCTTATCTAGAGGATTATCTGGCTAAGAATTCTTCATGATAGTTAGCACAAAGCACCGCCTATGATGCTTTCTAGATCAGAAATTAAAAATTTATTGTTTAGGACTTCAGGTTGTTTAAAGTAAAGCGATGAAAAACTCATTCTCAATTTTAGTTGTTGATGACGAGCCTAATAATTTTGATGTAATTGAGGCTCTCCTGAGCGAATATAACATTGAGGCTCTCCTGAGCGAATATAACTATAAATTACATTATGCGGCTAATGGTAAAAGTGCGATCGCTAGTCTCACTGCATTTCAGCCCGATCTGATTTTGCTGGATGTGACGATGCCAGAGATGGATGGCATTGAGGTCTGTAAATGGATTAAAGCCAGTGAGTTATGGCAAACTGTGCCGATTATTATGGTGACAGCGTTAAGCTCTAAATCTGATATGGCTAATTGCCTGAATGCTGGAGCCGATGATTTTATTAGTAAGCCAATTAATAGTATTGAACTGCGAGCGCGGGTGCATTCAATGCTGAGAATCAAGCAACAATATGACAATATCCAAACTCTATCCCATATTCAAGCCAATACGATTAATATTCTGGAAAGTACTCTCAATGAATTGCGTGGTAAGTTAGCTTCAAGAATGTCCCATGAGTTAAATACACCTCTCAATGGCATTATCGGCACGATCTCCATGCTGAAACAAGATATCGAAAGTATGGATATTATTGAAATTCAAGAAATGCTAGGTTGGGCTGACGAATCAGCAAGGCGTTTAGAAAGTTTAACCAAAAAGTTTTTGATCAACTTAGAGC
>JBJTVM010000144.1:0-2631 GCA_046081205.1 Pseudanabaena sp.
CAAGCGAGGTACATGGGTTTGTTTCCCCACCGAAGGCGGGGAAACAAACCTGTACTTCACTAGCCTGATACAGGCTATAGCCATTTGTGCCGCGCAAAGCGCGGCGCAAATGGCGCAAAATCCAATCTCATCTTGTGACAAAATGTGCTGGAGTTAGTTAACAAAAATATCCATGTCAGATCTCATCACCTCAGAAATTTTACAAAATCGTCTCAGCTATCAAGGTAGCAAATTTTCATTTCATGTCGATCGCATCAGATTACCGCACGGCGTAACGGGTGAGTATTCGTATATTAGACATCCAGGAGCAGGACTAGCAGTTCCTGTGACGGACGATGGCAAATTTATTTTAGTCAAGCAATATCGGTTTGCGATTCAACGTTATTTATTAGAATTTCCTGCTGGCACTTTAGAAGCTGGTGAAGATCATGGTGTAACTATCAAGCGTGAAATCGAAGAAGAAACAGGCTATCGAGCTAATCAATGGCAATATTTAGGAGGTTTCTATCTTTGCCCAGGCTATTGTGATGAGATTATTCATGCATATCTGGCTCAAGGACTGGAGAAGCTAGAACATCCTCCTGCTCAAGATGAAGATGAAGAGATAGAAGTCGTGTTATTAAGCCGTGAAGAGATAGAAGCTTTGCTGCGATCGCAGAGTGCAGATACTATGCTTGATGCCAAATCAATCACTGCATTTCATCTGGCTTTGCAAGCTTTATAAACAATAAAAAACGGCGCAAAGCGCCGTTTTTTATTGTTTATAAAGCTGCCTCTTTTTTAAGTTTGTCGCGATCGCTTATCTTTGTATTCGGTGTCTGAAGCGCAAAGTAAAGCTTGTTCAATGCACTGAGATAGGCTCTTGCTGAGGCTACAATAATATCGGTATTTGCCGAATGACCAGAAAGAGTACCAGCATCAGGGTGCTTGAGGCGAATTGTCACCTCGCCGAGTGCATCAATACCTGCGGTAACAGACTGCACTGAGTACTCGATCAACTGATTGGGGACATTGACAATGCGATTAATCGCTTTGTAAATCGCATCAACAGGCCCAGTTCCCACTGATGCATCAGTAATTTCTTTACCATCGGGCATCACAATCGTAACTGTTGCGGTAGGGATCGCGCGATCGCCACAGCTTACTTGCACATGCTCAAGCTTGAAGGCTTCAGGAGCATGACGAATTTCGTCGTTGACGATCGCTTCTAGATCGCGATCGCTAATCTCGCGTTTCTTATCCGCAAGTTCCTTAAAGCGGACAAAGGCAGCATTAAGTTCCTGCTCTGAAAGCTCAAAGCCAAGCTCTCTAAGGCGAGAACTCAAGGCATTGCGCCCCGAAAGTTTGCCAAGGACGATCAAGTTATCGGTTAAGCCGATGGACTGAGCATCCATGATTTCGTAGGTGAGACGATTTTTTAATACGCCATCTTGATGGATACCTGACTCATGGGCAAAGGCATTTGCACCAACGATCGCCTTATTGGGCTGTACCAACATGCCAGTGAGATTAGACACAAGGCGCGAAGTTTTATAAATCTGCTTGGTATCAATGTTGCAAAGTGGAGCAGTGGATTCGGCAGGGCGACCGAGAAAGCTATTAAAGTAAGCTCGGCGCACATGCAAAGCCATCACCAATTCTTCGAGAGCAGCATTACCAGCCCTTTCACCGATCCCGTTGATTGTGCATTCCATTTGACGCGCACCATTTTTGGCAGCTTCAAGGAAGTTAGCAACTGCTAAGCCAAGATCGTTATGACCATGCACAGAAATAATGGCGCGATCAATATTTGGTACATTGTCTTTGATACCCTTGATCAAGGCTCCAAACTCAGAGGGAGTCAAATAGCCCACAGTATCAGGAATATTTACCGTTGATGCTCCAGCGGCGATCGCTGCTTCTAATACTTGATAAAGAAACTCAGGATCGGAGCGTCCAGCATCTTCAGGGGAAAACTCAACATCGGCAACTTTAGATCTAGCATAGGCTACCATCTCTGGCACAATCGCCAAAACTTCAGCACGAGTTTTGCGGAGCTTATATTCCAAGTGAATATCAGAGGTGGCAAGAAAAGTATGAATACGACCTTTTGCCGCAGGTTTGACGGCTTCAGCAGCCGATTCAATATCTGATCGCGTTGCACGGGCTAAACCGCAGATTGTGGGGCCATTTTCCGTACCCACAAGCTTAGCAATTTCTTGGACAGCATGGAAATCGCCTTTACTCGCAAAGGGAAAACCTGCTTCGATAATGTCTACACCAAGTCGAGCCAGTTGCTGCGCGATTAGCAATTTTTGCTCCACGTTCAGTGTTGCGCCTGGGGACTGTTCGCCATCGCGTAAGGTGGTGTCAAAAAAGATAATGCGGTCTTGAGCAACTTGGGACTCTTGAGATGTTACTGATGTAGACATAATGCGTTAATTCATGAATGTGTATTTGCAAAAACGTAACTATAGGGTTTGGCTAAGTTCCTTGGCGATTAATTAACTAGCTCGTAGCAAATTACAACAAGAAATTAGTTAGTTTAATCTTAGCCTGTTTTTTATCAATGATAAATCAACTCAATAGGCTGTAAATTATGCAATCAAATTCTATAATCATTTAACTTGCTAACGATTTTGTGCTTTGGTA
>JBJTVM010000145.1:0-2458 GCA_046081205.1 Pseudanabaena sp.
GTTTTGTTGTGAATAGTAACGGTCTGAGCCACCTCGTCGTAGACCAGCATTTGTTTTTCGGCAAGCACAACCGTAGAACGCTGAGACAAAGGGTAGTACCACGAAGTATGTACATGAGCAGTTTGCCCACTGGCGAATTGTAAATCTACATGAACATTGTCAGCAATACCCGACTGCAACATGGCGTGACCAGTTGCTTTAACATCTTGCAGTTTTAGATCTGTTGATGAACTGCTTAGCAAATCTAAAATCACTGAGACATCGTGAGGAGCAAATGACCACCAGACATTCTCTTCACGGCGAACCTTTCCGAGCTTTACCCTTTGTGTTGAGACATGAAATACCCTGCCTGCCTTACCAGTGGCTAAATAGTCACGCATCCAAGCGATCGCAGGTTGATATAGCAATAAATGCCCCACCATTAAAATTCGATTTTGGCTATCTGCATATTCCGCAAGGTGACGGGCTTCTGCCGTTTTGAGTGTCATCGGCTTCTCCACAAATACATCTTTACCTGCTTGTAGGGCTTGTAAGGCAAGTTTGTAATGAGATGGCGCAGGAGTTGCTAGCACGATCGCCGCATCTGTCTCTAAAGCTGATTGCAGATCGGCATAAAGAGTCACATCAGGAAAAGTGGATGCTATCCCTGTCCGCAAGTCTGGACTCATTTCGGCAACGCCTGCCAATGCACCAAGGGCATAAAAATTACGGACGAGATTTTTGCCCCAACTGCCTGCCCCAACCACAATAACTTTTTGCATAGATAATTGTGGAGATATATCCAGATTCAGGTTTACAAAACTTAGAGGAGTGTAACGTTAGAGCGATCGCCTTGCAGATGTCTAGTTACTCCTCTTGTATCAAGAATTGCTTTCGCTTTAGCGAGAAGATTTGCATAATCAATTTGACTGTGATCGGTCAAAATTATAACGATATCCGCATGGGTGATCGCCTCGTCTGTTAGTGGAACTGATTGAAAAACTTGACCACGAATTTTGATTTCAGGCACAAAGGGGTCGTGATAAACGATATCGGCATGATCTTCAAGTAGTCGCTTTATCACATTAATTGAGGGAGATTCACGCCAATCATCAATATTTTTTTTGTAGGCGACACCCATTACTAAAATAGTGGCTCGTGATGGGGCAACTCCTACTTGATTAAGCACCCGCCATGCTTTCTCACGAACAAATTCAGGCATTCGACGATTGATTTCACCTGCGAGGGCAATGAAATGGGTTTCAAAGTTAAATTCCTTAGCTTTCCACTCTAAATAATGGGGATCGATGGGGATACAGTGACCGCCTACCCCAGGGCCTGGGTAAAATGGCATGATTCCAAAAGGCTTAGTATTAGCAGCATCTAGTACTTCCCAGACATTGAGATCCATGCGATCGCAAAGTATCGCCAACTCATTGACAAGTGCAATATTTACCGCCCGAAACGTATTTTCAAATACCTTAACTAATTCGGCAGCTTTGGCGCTAGTTACAGGAACTACGTGATCAATGGTTTGTTCGTAAAATAACTTGGCAATTTCTAAGGAACGTGGGTCAGATGCGCCAACCACTTTATTGGTATTTTTGGTGGTGTAGCGCAAATTACCTGGATCGACTCGCTCAGGAGAATGGGCTAAGAAAAAATCTTCCCCCTGTTTTAACCCACTAACCTGCTCCAAAATTGGACGCATTACCTCATCAGTCGTCCCAGGATAAGTCGTTGACTCCAGAGTAATTAATTGGCCTGCTCTCAGATATTTGGCTAACTGCTGATTAACAGACTCGATATAGCTTAAATTGGGTGTGAGGTTCTTTGTAAGTGGAGTTGGTACACAAATAACAATCGCATCCATTTGTGATATTTGCTCGTAACTGGTTACAGCTTTGAGTTTGCCACTACTAACAATTGCTTGTAATTCTTCGGTTTTGACATCAGGAATATAGTTGTCTCCCGCATTTACCTGATCTGCCCGTTGAGGATTTTGCTCAAAGCCAATCACTGAATAACCAACCTTTGCTTTTTCGACTGCAAAAGGTAAGCCCACATAGCCAAGCCCGATAACGCCCACCAATGCCGAATGATCTTTAATTTTGGTTTGCAAGTTTGCAAAAGTGGATGATTGCTCCACGCTTATAGACTCCATATACACAATCAATTAAAGTTAATGACACGCGATCGCTTAATAAGTCTATCAGCATAGCTCCTGTATGCAGTTAGTGAAATTAGAATCGCGATCGATAAACGCGATATGCAACTAAGAATTGGGAATCAACCAAGTCTTAAAACTTTAAAGGTTGAAGAGAGTGACGGTTGAGCCAAAAACAAAGAGTATGAGCAAGGATTTTCCGATTAAGGCGACTGGAAAGATGCCAGATGTCCCTAGCCCAAACCTTATCAAGATGAAAACGAGCAACTGACCGACCAATGACAGTCTCAATCAATCGACGCACCTTGACAA
>JBJTVM010000146.1:0-10372 GCA_046081205.1 Pseudanabaena sp.
CCCAATTCGATATCGCCATTTGCGCCGCGCTTAGCGCGACGCAAATGGCGCAAAATGGTAAAAATCGCAAAGCGACTTTTACCATTTTGCGCTTTTGTCCAATTGACGTTAACTAAAAATCAAAATGGTGACGCAAAGTATTTTTTGGCATATAAAAAGCTTTTGATGCTAGGCATCAAAAGCTTTTTATACTTACGGAGAGGGGGAGATTCGAACTCCCGTTAGGTGTGACCCTAAATCTGATTTCGAGTCAGACGCATTCAACCACTCTGCCACCTCTCCAAATATCTTTTGTAGTGTCTTTGGTAAGCAAAGCATTTGTAATGATATCACGGTATGTGTGCGTTAAAACCAAGAAAGTAAAAGGCATCACTTTATGATGCCTTTTACTTATCGAAACCCTTTACCCTGTGATGATTCAGTCCAGATCATTAGTTCTCCATCCGCATTGGCTGCAACTAACTTTTTGCCCTGTGGTTGCCATTGCAAAGCAGTGATCTCACCCATTGGCGTTTCTAAGGCTTGTACCCAATCCTTAGCATCTTTCCAAATTGCAATCCTGCCATTTTCATCGGCTGAGGCAAGGATTTCGGTTTTAGGCTTAAAGGCGACAAAGCCCACGGTGCTGTTGTGTCCCTTAATCACTTCACCTTCCCAACCAACATTCAGATCAGGATGCTTTTCCCATACGACTACATCAGAACCGCTAGAGGAAGACAATAGCGGCGCAGTTGTGCTATCAGACCAATCAAAGGAATGAATCTTACCAGGAAAGCCCTGCATTCGCCAAGGTGAAGCATCAAAGTCAGTACCTAACCATTGCATCACCACCACCAAGTTATCAAGGGTACTTGCTACCAGATATTCTCCTCCATGATCCCAAACCAGTTTGGAATTTGCAGTCGGCATTTCAAACCGAATTGGATCTTCGTACCAATCTTTAGCTGACCAGACTTTAATCCCACCATCACCACCAACGGAGAGATACTCGCCGCTCGGATGCCATGCGATCGCTAAGACCGTTGACTGCTCAAAATGCAGAGTTGTGACAATATCTAGAGTCTCCGCACTCCAGATCTGCACATATTTTCCAAAGCTAAAGGCAAATTCAGGACGGGTGGGATGCCAGACCAGATGCTCAATCCATGTTTTGCCAAGATCAAGCTTTGCGGCGATCACCGGTTGATACCCATCTAATTTCCAAACGCGCACCTTGCCATCTTGACCTCCTGCCGCCAGCCAGAGACTATCTGCCGAAAAGCCCAGACAATCTACCGAAACTTCTGTTATTCCCTGTAATTCCGTTTGCTTGGTGGCAAGATTATGTCCTGCGATCGCCTCATTAAAAAGGAAGATTTCACCCGATGCAGTGGCTGCGGCAATATATGTGCTATTGGGTGACCATGCGATCGCGGTGATATATTCACTGAGCGTGATTTGTGATTGGGGTTTAGGGTTGAGGATTAGAGTTGTCTTCGGCTTGGGCATAGTGATTGTTTTTTGTCTGTATATGGATTTTAACCCAGTGCAAAGCGCTACCTATCTCCGCGTGCTAGCATTATTTGATGGGTGTTTTCGTTCCTGCTAACCCAGCACCGCTTTGTAACAAAACATAAAACGGCTTGGCTGTTTTATGTTTCTAAAACCCTTATTGGGGTTGATTTTTAATCCATAAAAGTGTGACGACGCTTTTGTGGATTGGTAAATTTAGATCAAATTAATTTCAGACCATCAGCACAGAAGCTTAGCAAAATGACCAACTTGTTTCCCATCCTCGCCGCATCCGATCCCCTTGTCGCAGGCTTTATCGGCAAAGAAATCGAGAGACAGCGCAATAATATCGAATTGATTGCCAGCGAAAATTTTACATCCCTTGCGGTTATGGCAGCACAGGGATCAGTATTGACCAACAAATATGCCGAAGGACTACCCAACAAGCGCTATTACGGTGGTTGTGAATTTGTAGACGAGATCGAATCGATCGCTATTGAGCGCATCAAAGAATTGTTCGGTGCAGCCCATGCCAATGTTCAGCCCCACTCTGGCGCACAGGCTAACTTCGCAGTATTCCTGACCCTGCTCAGCCCAGGGGATACCTTCTTGGGTATGGACTTGTCCCACGGCGGTCATTTGACCCACGGCTCACCTGTGAATGTGTCAGGACTATGGTTTAACAAAGTCCATTACGGCTTAAATAAAGAAACTGAGCAGTTAGATTTTGATTTGATTCGCGATCTTGCCTTGCAACATAAGCCCAAATTAATTATCTGCGGTTACTCAGCATATCCAAGGATTATTGATTTTGCTAAGTTCCGTGCGATCGCTGATGAGGTGGGTGCATACTTGATGGCAGATATCGCTCACATTGCGGGGTTAGTTGCCTCTGGACATCACCCTAGCCCTATTCCCTACTGCGATGTTGTGACTACCACTACCCACAAAACTCTGCGCGGTCCTCGTGGTGGTTTGATCATGACTCGCGATGCTGCCCTTGGGAAGAAATTTGATAAGTCAGTCTTCCCTGGATCTCAAGGTGGCCCCCTCGAACATGTGATCGCCGCGAAAGCAGTTGCCTTTGGGGAAGCTTTGCGTCCTGAGTTTAAGACTTACTCCGGACAAGTAATTGCGAACTCACAAGCTCTTGCAGCCCAATTGCAAGAACGTGGTTTGAAACTGGTTTCCAATGGTACTGATAATCACTTGTTGCTGGTCGATCTCCGCTCTATCGGTATGACTGGCAAGGTTGCTGACCTGTTAGTAAGTGGCATCAATATCACTGCTAACAAGAATACTGTTCCCTTTGATCCTGAATCACCTTTTGTAACTAGTGGCTTGCGTCTCGGTTCTCCTGCGATGACTTCTCGTGGATTGAAGGAAGTTGACTTCCGCGAAATCGCCAATATCATCGCCGATCGCCTACTAAGTCCAGACAGTGATACTGTTCAGGCAGATTGTATTGCTAGGGTACAAGCTCTATGCGATCGCTTCCCTCTCTATCCTGAACTAGATTATCCTACAATTAATGCCAAAGAACCTGCTCTAGCAGTCTAAGAAGGCATTTAAGAATTGTCTAGTTCCCCCTAGCACTTCTTAAAAATGAGGAAGAATTAAATTCTTCTCCATGTTTAAGGAGTGCTAGGGGGATCTTTTCTTGACTAAAAAAATAATTTTAACGGACATATCGGGTTTTGGCATAACTCTCGCAGACAGTCCGCTGCACTGTATTGTTGGACAATATCTGAATTCAATCAATTTCTGAAGCCAACATATATAAGTAGTATTGCAGCGATCGCAAATGGAACTCCCAGTGAGATCTGAAGCTGTTGGTCAGATGCCAGAGCGCATCGCGTTCGCTGGTATTCTCCCAGCGCCAAACTGTCTCTCGAAGATCGTTGTAAATATCAGCCAAGTCGTCTATCCCGTCTCCGACCATAATGCTTGCAGTTCCAATATTCTTCGTTGTTGGATCAGCTAGGTTGTAGTAACCCAAACTCGGAAAGTGGGCTGATACAAGTGCACGAGTAGCATTGTAGTCAATTGGAGGCGGGTCTGGATAAGCGTGGTTATCGCAGGCGAATTTGGTGAGATGTACTGAGACTGCAAGGTGGTCGAGTAACGACGGCAATGCCTTAAGCCGTTCGGCAGGATTCACATCTGATGCTTCAACAAGACGAATAAAGTTATCTACACACAACCGAATCGCGCCGTTGTCGTTGTTCACCTTGTATCTCACTCCGTCCAACGGCTTAGCTCGCCCACCACAGTTCCCTCCACATCCGAAAAGACAACCTCTCGGCGGTCGGGTGGAACGCAATGTTGGACTGAATTTGTAACAATCTGAAAATGAGGTTGCATCTGTGATTCTCTAGATCAATTATTTTCTTAACGTCCTAATCGTTGCAATAACTCCTGTATTGATAGTACAGGTATAGCAGAACTCAAAAAACCTTTAGCATCGCGGGTGAGAATAGCATCTAATCCTTGCTCAACTGCACAAAAAATTTGAACAGCGTCTTCAAAATTATCTAAACCAGACCTGAACGCTGCTTCTAAAACAGATCGATTAATTGGACAAACCACCATAACGGTAAGCGTTTCTGCGATTGCTTGTCGTGCTTGCTCAATGCTGCGAGTGTGTTTGCGAGAAATATAGAAAATATCTGTGAGTGTTGTTGCTGTCACACAGCCAACGACTTGTCCAGCATCGATCGCTTGGAATAACAAGTCTGCGTCATGAAAAAATGGCTCTCGTTGTAACAGAAAATCTAGGACAATATTAGTATCAACTAAAACTCTCACTAAAGATACTTCTCAATCCGCCGCTCTTCTAACATTTCTGCTACTTTGTCGTCAGTTGGTGCGGGCTGGTCAGTTTTTAATAAGCCGCGCATCCGTCTAATCGCGCCACATCGATCGACACCGAAACTTGGCTGATTTTGCAATGACTCAATTATGGCGCTTACCAAGGCAAGGCGATCGCTAAATGGTAGTTTAAAGACCTGCTCTTTGATTTCTTGTAACAACATAGATGTCTCCTATGCTTGAACGTGTCTAACTTCATTAAACATAACGTCAATTCGACAAACGCGTAAAATGTTAAAAATCGCAGAGCGATTTTTAACATTTTACGCCATTTGCGCCGCGCTTCGCACCGCACAAATGACCATATGGGGCAAGTAGTTAGTTCAACATGATCGAGCTGACGGTTAGGCTGGAATAAAAAGACAAGGGGAAAAGTAAGGCTATATCGAATTCGCGTTAAGTTTAGCTAAAAACTAACGCCTCACCTTCTACAGTGATGTTAATTTGATGACCTTCTGCAAAAGTGCCTTCCAGAATTTTATTAGCGATAGGGTTTTCGATTTCCCTTTGAATGGCGCGTTTTAGAGGACGCGCACCGTAGGAGGGATCATACCCAACAGCAGCAATATAGTCTTTGGCTTCCTCACTCAGTTTTAAGGAAATCTTACGATCGCTCAGCCTGCTCTCAATACGTTTAATTTGTAACTCTGCAATTGAGCGAATTTCATTGCGACGTAATGCATGGAAAATCACTGTTTCATCAATGCGATTGAGAAACTCAGGACGGAAGTGATTGCGAAGTACTTCCAGTACTTTATCGTGCATTTGGTCATAGCGAGCATCCCCATCCAGATCGCTAGGTAAATCCTTAGACACTTCAAGAATGCGATCGCTGCCGATGTTACTGGTCATGATGATCACCGTATTTTTGCAATCCACCAAGCGCCCTTGACTGTCGGTAATGCGACCATCATCCAGAACTTGCAAAAGAATATTAAATACATCAGGATGTGCTTTCTCGACTTCATCAAAAAGTACCACTGAGTAAGGATGGCGACGCACTGCTTCAGAAAACTGTCCGCCTTCTTCATAACCAACGTAACCAGGGGGCGCACCGATTAAGCGGGAAACCGAATGTTTCTCCATATATTCCGACATGTCAATTCGTACCATTGAGGCATCAGAATCAAATAGAAATTCGGCAAGAGTACGCGCCAGTTCCGTTTTGCCCACTCCTGTGGGGCCCAAAAATAGGAATGAACCAATGGGACGGTTAGGATCATTCATCCCTGCACGGGCGCGGCGGATTGCTGAAGATACCGAAGTGACGGCTTCATCTTGACCAATGACGCGATCGTGGAGATGTTTCTCTAAGGTCAGTAATTTTTGACGTTCTGATAATAGTAATTTTTTGAGGGGAATACCTGTCCATCGCGCCACAATTTCAGCAATATCATCTTCAGTAACTTGCTCACGAAAGAGAATTGACCCATCGGCTCTAGCTCGATTTAGCTCTAGTTCTGCCTCATCAAGATTTTTCTCTAGTTCCGTTAACTTGCCATACTTGAGTTCAGCAGCGCGATTGAGATTGAACTCACGTTCAGACTGTTCAATTAGTAACTTAGTTTGATCGATTTGCTCTTTGAGCGATCGCAGATTATCGATGGTATCTTTTTCTTGTTGCCAACGATCATCGAGGCTAATTTGGCGATCGCGGAGTTCGTTCATTTCTTTGTCAAGGCGATCAAGGCGATCTTGGACAGCTTTACCGCTCTTAGTTTTATAGATGACTTTACCTTCGGCTTCCGTTCGTTCAACAGGGGTAAAGCCTCCTTCTTTTTGCAAGGATAATCTTTCCATTTCCAATTGCATCAGGCGGCGATCAATTTCATCTAGTTCTAATGGGCGAGAATCAACCTCCATTTTTAACTTTGCGGCTGATTCATCAACGAGATCGATCGCTTTATCTGGTAAGAAGCGATCGGTAATATAACGATTAGAAAGGTTTGCTGCAGCCACTAGCGCCGAATCAGAAATAGTTACACCATGATGCACTTCGTAGCGTTCCTTTAATCCGCGCAAAATCGAGATCGTATCTTCCACCGTGGGCTGATCGACCACAACTTGCTGAAAACGTCGTTCCAATGCGGCATCTTTCTCAATATATTGGCGATATTCATCTAATGTCGTCGCACCAATACAGCGCAATTCACCCCTTGCTAACATGGGTTTGAGAATATTCCCCGCATCCATTGCGCCCTGCTGGGTTGCACCAGCCCCAACCACTGTGTGCAATTCATCAATAAACAGCACAATCTTGCCATCGGAATTGAGAACTTCCTTCAGAACCGCCTTCAAGCGATCCTCAAATTCACCGCGATATTTTGCCCCTGCAATCAGCGATCCCATATCTAGACTAATAATCGTGCGGTCTTTGAGAGATTCTGGCACATCCCCACGAATAATTCTTTGCGCTAAGCCCTCAGCGATCGCTGTTTTACCAACTCCTGGTTCACCAATTAGCACAGGATTATTTTTAGTACGTCGTGACAGTACTTGCATAACGCGCCGAATCTCATCATCACGACCAATCACAGGATCGAGCTTGCCTTGCTTTGCTTGTTCCGTAAGATCGCGACCATATTTTTCCAATGCGGCATATTTCGCTTCAGGATTTTGATCGGTGATAGTCTGGCTACCCCTTAAGGATTTAATCGTTTCTTCTAATTTTTTGCGATCGATACTTAAGTCGCGATATAGCCTTTTCCCGAGGCGATCGTCATCGGCTAATCCCAGTAGCATATGCTCAATGGCGATAAAGTCATCACCAAAAACCTTACGATGCTCTTCAGTGCGATCGAGCCATACTTCCAAGTTGCGCCCTAAATACAATTGTTCTGGACTAGCTACACGGGGTTGTCTTCGCAAAAATTCTTCGACCTGTCGTCGCGCCCTTGCTATGGGGACGGACATCGCTGTAAGTATATTCGTAGTCAAGCCTTCTTCCTGCTCCAGTAGCGCCATTAGCAAATGCTCGACTTCTAGTTGCTGATTTTGAGCGCGTCTCGCGACCTCTTGCGATTTGACGATCGCTTCCCATGCTTTTTCAGTAAATTTTTTTGGATCGGTTGGTTGCATTGGCTTTGGTTACAGCAGGATTCAGGTTTGATTACTAAGGGTAGTTAAAATAAGTTTACAATGCTAACTCGCTAAGTTAATCAAAAACCCTTTAAGTACTGGGGGCAAATAAACTACAAAAACCTGTACAGCCTATTAAGGCTTGGAGTAGTACAGAAATATTTTTGAAAGTGGTGCGAAGCGCCACTTTCAAAAATATTTCTGGGTTTTAAGTAAGCGCAAAGCGTTGTAAAGTTGAGCCTTCAAAGGCTCAACTTTACAGGTTTTTCGTCGCTATACTGGTGAGTGATATATTTGACCATCACTACTTGAGCATCATCATATTCCCATGGGCTATGAGCCGCTTCATCACAAATATCGACCGCAAATCTTTGATGACCTAGTTGGTCAAGAGGCGATCGCTCATACCCTTAGCAATGCCTTAAATACTAAGCGCATCGCACCTGCATACCTATTCACAGGCGCAAGGGGTACAGGCAAGACATCCAGTGCGCGGATCATGGCAAAGTCGCTCAATTGCCTAAGTTCTGATAGCCCAACTCCTCATCCCTGCGGTAAGTGTGAGTTATGCCATAGCATTGCCAATGGTAATGCCCTTGATATTACCGAAATTGACGCAGCAAGCAATACAGGTGTTGATAATATCCGCGAGTTGATCGAACGCGCTCAGTTTGCACCAGTTAAGGCAAGATTTAAGGTTTATATAATTGACGAGTGTCATATGCTCAGTACCGCAGCATTTAACGCTTTGCTCAAGACCTTGGAAGAACCACCCGATCGCGTTACCTTTATTCTCGCCACCACTGATCCCCAGCGCGTATTACCGACAATTATTTCCCGTTGTCAGCGTTTTGACTTTCGGCGGATTCCCCTTGATGCGATGGTCAAGCATTTAGGAAAAATTGCCGCAAATGAGAACATTAATATTCATATTGAAGCACTGACTTTAGTCGCTCAAATTGCACAGGGTGGACTGCGCGATGCCGAATCTTTGCTCGATCAATTAAGTTTATTAGATGGAGAGATTACAGTTGAGGCAGTTTGGGATTTAGTCGGTTCCGTTCCCGAACAGGATTTACTATCTTTGGTTGAGGCGATCGCCACCGATCATTCCATACAATTAATTGATTATGTGCGACGCATTATGGATCGCGGACGAGAACCTCTGATCGTGTTGCAAAATTTGGCAAATGTATATCGTGATTTATTGATTGCCAAAACCGCCAGCGATCGCAGTGACCTTGTTGCTATGACTAGTTCTGGTTGGGAAAGATTGGTTCAACTAGCGCAGAGTTTACCAATTCCCAATATTTTGCTAGGTCAACAACATTTGCGATCGGCTGAGCTACAAATCCGTAACTCCACACAGCCGCGCCTATGGCTAGAAGTGACGCTCATGGGTTTACTACCATCAGCACAGGGAGCGATCGCTCAGCCACAAGCTTCTGTTTCATCTCAAGCTCAACCTTTTGTGCCATCACGCAATATCTCCACAACTTCCCAATCTGCACTCCAAGCACCAAAAAATCAACCTGTCCCTCAATCTCCCGTAAACTCCAAACCAGAACCATCACCAACTCCTAAAGCTCCCATAACCCCAAAACCAGAACCATCACCAACTCCTATCGCCAAGGTTGCAGAACCAGAACATATTTCGATACCCACTCCTGCTGTCGAAACTCCGATTTCATCAGGAATCGATGACCTTGATAACTTTGCTGCGGTTGGATACGATCTAGATCAAATGTGGCAAAGTATTTTGTCAATGTTGCCCACACCCACAAAATCGGTTTTTATCCAAATACAAGCTCATATTCTGACTCTTGATGGTAATGGAGTCAAAATTGGCTTAGGTGGTAAGCGAGATGAAACCACCAAGAATATCGTGGTTCAGAAGCGTCCAGAACTAGAAGAAGTTTTTGCTAAGTATTTGCAGCGTCCGATAAAAGTGATGTTTACCTTTGCCACTACGCCGCCTCAAGCTGAGAAAGCTCAAGTTAATGCACCTCTTCCTGTTAGTCCAGCGATCGCCTCTCCTGCATCTACATCGACACCTGTCTCTCGTCCCAATCCTAGCAGCCCTAATCCGAATTCTGCACCTCCAACAACAGTTCCATCTGCAAATGTAAATTCTATTCCAGAGAAATCGCAAACACCTCAACCTCAAGGTTATGTGGGGATGTCAGATGATGACAGAGTAATCAAAAATTTAGCAGAACTGTTTAATGGACAGATTGTTGATCTTGATGAAGAACCAAGTGATCCATAACAAGCCTTTTCGCGCATATGGGAAAACATGTGAAGGCAATGATTTGTGCTTTGGTATAATTTGGGCTGTACTGCCTATCACCACAAATAATTCGTAAAAGTTCTATGCTAACGTGTAAAATCAAAGCCTAGAACTTGAGTATTTGAAAGCGGTAAATTATGGCAAGTAGTGACGATCGCACTCAGACTATTCCTGTACAACTGGAAGATGGCACAAAAATTCTGGTTGAAGTGACGCAAACTGGGCGCGAAGATGTGGCTAATGAAGCCAGTAAGTTTAAAGCGGTAACTGATGCTCTTGGCGGTATTGTCCAAGCGATCGCTGAACCGATTAATCGCGCAAGACCAAATAAGGCAACGGTGAAGTTTGGGATGGAGTTAGCGGTTGAGGCTGGTCAATTAACGGCTGTACTGGTCAAAGGCAGTGGTAAGGCTAATCTGGAAATTTCGCTGGAATGGACAAAGGAATCAGAGACGGTGAAAACCATTGGCTAGTCTCAGTCCCGATAATCTCCATACTTGTACTGTGAAGTTGAGCATTGATAATACTCACGGTACAGGGTTCTTTGTGGCATCGGGTCTGATTTTGACTTGTCATCATGTGGTGAAAAATGCTGGCGATCGCCCGATTAAGGTGCGATGACAAAACCAAGAGAATTTTGCT
>JBJTVM010000147.1:0-3704 GCA_046081205.1 Pseudanabaena sp.
GCATAGACTAGTCCCATAACATTGCAAGGATAAACCAGTAATAACGATACAGGAATTATTAATAGGGTATAGAGCAAGATCTGATGCGCCGTTACCTCTGCACCCTTGACGACAGGTAACATGGGCACACCCACTTTGGCGTATTCATCACGAATCATTAGTGCCAAAGCCCAAAAGTGCGGGGGAGTCCACACAAAAATAATTGCGAATAAAACCCATGCTGCCCAGCTTAATTCTCCAGTGACAGCCGCCCAACCAACTAAAGGAGGTATCGCTCCTGCTGCACCACCAATAACAATATTTTGAGTGCTAGAACGCTTCAGCCAAATCGTATAAACCCCAACATAGGTAGCGATTCCCGACATGGCTAGGCAGGCGGCAAGGAGATTGGCATAAACAGCCAACAGTGTGAAGGAAATTATTGCTAAGGCGATCGCAAAGATTAGGGCATGAAGAGGCTGAATTCGACCCGATGGAAGTGGTCGCCAACTGGTGCGTTCCATTTTGGCATCGATATCACGATCATACAAACAGTTAATTGTATTCGCCGATGCGGCGGCGATCGCCCCTCCTAAAACTGTAACGAACATCAAGAACCCATCTACCTGTCCTTCAGAAGCTATCCACATGGCTCCTGCAGTAGTGATTAATAGCAGGACAATAATGCGTGGCTTAGTTAATTCTGTATAATCCTGAATCACATCGCGCCAGTTGCGAGTTGCTTGAGTTGTCTGATTAGTTTCAACAAATATACTTTCTGGGATCGCTGTTTCTTGCATTACGCTTAACTCCTAAAATATTTCGCAGTTATTACAGTTAGCGAATCGCAGGTTGTACTTGATTCTGTTCTTGAGTTATAGATTGTTCTTGTCTAGTGGCTCTAAATGCTAACACAGCAAAGCAAACGAGGGTTCCGAGCAATGCTGAACCTGTAGCTTGGTGAGCAATGGTAAGAGGTTCGACCTGTAGATGCAGTTTATAAGTTGCATAGCCGATCGCCACTTGAGCAATTACCAATAAACCCGCGATCGTTGCCACAAGTTTTAATACAGAAGCCATCGCTTTTGATAGCCAGACCGTCACTACTAAAACGACACTAGCAAGGGTAGCGGGGATCACGCCGAGCAAGTGTGCATTCAAAACAATACACATATCCTGTGTGGCGAAGCATTGGTGTAATGCCCATTGAGAAGCGACTAATGCACCGAGAATACTTTGGAAATAAACTAAAACTGCTGCCGCTAAGCCAAGCCAAGCCAGCTTTGTTGATGGTCTTGCCATGTCAAAAAAACTGGCTTGATTAGTTAAAGCTGTAGCGATCGCTAGCAAGCTAGCGAAAAATAATAGTCCAGTGCCTAAATGGGCAGTGACAATATCAAATCGCAGTAATTGGGTTACCGTCAGCCCACCCAAAACTCCCTGAAAAACTACTAGAGATAATGATCCTGAAGTCGCCCAAGGCAACCATGTTGGCAAAGATTTACGGAAATACCAGCTTGCTCCAAATAAAACAATTGTGGCAAAACCCACAGAGGAAGCAACGAGACGATGGAACCATTCTAAAAATACTTGGAGATTCATCTGCTCAGCAGGTAATACCGATCCATAGCATAGTGGCCAGTCAGGACAAGCCAAGCCTGCATTCATCACACGGGTAGCACTACCGATCGCCATCACCATCCAAGTGGCGATCGCTATCCCAAAGGCGATGCGACGAATTAAAACAACTGGCTCTATCAATCGGTTTGTGACATCAGGCTTACTATGAGTAGATTTTTCAGCCATTGGCAATGATTGGGTTTCTGGTTTGTAAGAAGATAAAGAGTCAGTCATGCAAGTTTATTAGGTTCAGGCTTTCTTCGTGAATCTTGATAAAATTCAACAGAATTATTAGTAAGAATTAGAGATCATATTAAGAGCAGTTCTAGGTTTGGCGGAGGGATTTAACAATTTCTTCGCGTTAGGTATTTACACTGATATCCAAAATAAGCATTGCTATAGGTAGAAAGCTACCTATGGCTTCGTGCGGCAGCACCACTAAGCGGAAGTAAACAACCAGCGCCAAAATCTGTGGTGCAGTGAGCACAATCGATGCTGTTGAAGATTAAGCTTAGCTAACTAGCCTTTGTGTAAACCGTCAGAAACGGGCTTTGTGAAATATTAATGATTTGCCAGCTCATCGGATTGCTCGATAACTGACTTGGCAAAAAATCTTGAGTAGTGGAAATTATGGCGCATAGCTTTACTTCAGCGAACTCTTCCTGCGCTTGAATAGATGAATTTTGGACATTGACATTTTTGACTTTAATATCCCGATTTAATAATGCCCAAAATGGGTATTCAACATCGTCGTAACCAAGGGCTAAACCCACATACTTACATAGAGATTGGTTAACTAAATCTGAGGCTGATTGATAAGGAATTTTTAATTCTTTGTGAGCACTACTAAAGTACATGTCCCTTCGTTGTAAAAACAAAATTGATGCAGACTGCTCCTTTGCATGTTCAGCAGTTAAGATTGGCAACGCGATTAAGGGATGCCTCATTGTAGTTAATGAGTAAATAATTGAAGTAGTAGTTAGAAATATCAGAATTATTTTTCTAGCCTTGGCACTAAAAATATGGGTGATTAAATAGGTGATCGGGACAGAAGTAAGAACTGCTAAAGGTAGAATTAATCGATTCCCCCAAGGTTGCCATTTAAGCAAAAAACTATGGGTTAAAAATCCCAATATAATTGTTAGGCTTAATATCAATAAATGATTTGATTTTGAATATCCCTGCTCAATTAAAATATTTGAATCATTATTAGCAACAGTCTGTGAGGTATGATTAGTTTTAATGTGTTTCAAAAAGTTAGCTAATAGTACACAAACTACTATTAGAAATAGAGTTAAGTGGATAGGGCTACCAACAAAGTCTTCATTAGGGGATAAAAACCTTAACGATCCTGTAAAGTTGGCATATTTATTGATGTCAGAAAAATTTAGCTTAGGATCGTTAAGGTCAATATGAAGAACAAATTTATGGATATATCTAACTATTGTCCAAAACTCAGGAACCACAAAATTAATAGCTAGATTTTTTAAGATATTGGAAGTCATCTGAAATAGCCCTAGCAAGCTATTTCTTGTATTATTTCCGTCGTTCCCTAAGAAACTACCAAATGTTTGAAGGTTACGCCAATAGTTGGGGGCAGAAAGTAATAAGCTAACGAATAGTAGCGGTAAAATTTTAATGAAAGTTAGGCATAAAATATGAATTAGATTTAATATATAAACGTCCTTCAAGCTAACTTTAAATTGATATCTAACAATCCTAATTAGTAAAACTATAACTAATGGTAAACAAAAGATAACCGCAGTGGGTTTTGTGGAAATCCCTAGTCCAATTGAAGCAGATAACCAAAATATATCTGACTTGGTGTATTGATCAGTCCTAAAGATAAAATATGTGAAGCATACCAGCCAAAAAGTTACCACTAAGTCATTTTGAGTGGTAGTAGACTGCATGATTGCCATAGGTACACTTGCACAAACTAAAGCTCCAATCCATTCAGCACTAGCTCCAACTAAAATATTAGTAAGTAAGGAAATCCCTAAAATACTTCCTAAAAAAGCTAACCATTGCAAGCAATTCACAAAGAGATCGTTACCAGTTAGAATATAAAAATGTGTAACAATATAACCTGCACCAGTGGGGAA
>JBJTVM010000148.1:0-6454 GCA_046081205.1 Pseudanabaena sp.
GCGCCGCTTTTTGTTTTTAGATTGTAGAAATTTCTTTTTCTTTTTCGGCTGTTACCTTATCGATAGTTTTAACGAACTTTTCCGTTAACTTATCTACTTGCTCTTGTTGACTTTTAGAATCATCTTCAGAAATTTCTTTTGCCTTTTCTAGCTTCCTCAATGAATCGATCGCATCACGGCGGATGTTGCGAACTGCGACTTTTCCTTCCTCAGCGAGCTTGGCAACCATCTTTACCAACTCTTTACGACGATCTGTAGTTAATGGGGGAATATTTAGGCGAATGCTACTGCCATCATTATTTGGGGTTAGCCCAATATCCGACTCAGATATAGCCTTCTCGATCGCACGCATAGTACTGCGATCAAAAGGTTGAATCATCAAGGTCGTAGCATCAGGCGATGAAATATTTGCCAAAGCCTTGAGGTGTGTTTCTGCCCCATAATATTCCACAGTAATTCGATCCAATAGCGAAGCATTAGCACGCCCCGTTCGCACACTATTAAAATTGTGCTGGGTCGCTTCTACAGCTTTCTGCATTCGCGCCTCAACATCAGTTAATTTCACAGGAACCTCCAACATAAGTACCAATCGATTCTCCCATGACGACGCGACGAATGTTACCTGTAACACCGAGATCGAACACAATAATTGGAATGCCATTTTCTTTGCACAGGGCAAAGGCTGTTGCATCCATTACACGCAAGTCATTGATTAAGGCATGGTCAAAGCTAACGGATTGATAACGTTTTGCGTCAGGATTTTTCTTAGGGTCACTGTCATAAATGCCATCAACTTTAGTTGCTTTCAAAATGACATCAGCATTAATTTCTGCTCCACGCAGAGCCGCCGTTGTATCAGTTGTGAAATAGGGGTTACCTGAACCTGCACCAAAAATAACCACCCGATTGTTTTCAAGGTGGCGGATGGCGCGGCGGCGGATATATGGTTCTGCGATCTCTTGCATCGCGATCGCGGACATCACTCTTGTAGGAATCGGCTCATCTAATTGTTCAAAAGCATCTTGTAGAGTCAGTGCGTTCATCACGGTGGCGATCATGCCAATATAATCGGCTGTAGCGCGATCCATGCCTTTAGCAGCACCGTTAATACCCCGAAAGATATTACCTCCTCCAACTACGATCGCTACTTCGATCCCATCTTTAACAATTTCGGCAACTTGTAAAGCAATATCTTGAACGACTTCAGGATCAATACCAAAATTGCGTTCGCCCATAAGCGCTTCGCCGCTGATTTTTAATAAAATACGTTTATATTTTGGGCTAGCAAGCTTAACTGTTGGATCTGTTGTTTCTTTTTCGACTTCTTTTGTAGTTGCGTTCATGTTTCATCCCTAACTGATTATTTTCTAGTGCGATCACTTTTTATAGTTTTTTCTCTCTAGACAAGACGTACCTACATACCATTACAGTTTCTACGGCAAATGGCTTAACTTTTGCTCACTTTTCTCATCAGTTATACCAATTCAGACAAGTGCGACCTCACTTTTATGAATTAAGACCCATACTCAGAAAAGGTTTTCAAGTTAATAAATAGCTACGCCATTTATTAACTTGGTATTACATACTCTGGATTGCGATCTGCCTCATGATCGACTGGTTGCAGAGAAGCATTGGAGAAATCTGTGCAGTTCAGATTTGCCCCATTTAGATTTGTCCTTAGTAAAAATGCACCGTTAAAATTAGCTTTATAACAATTGGATTTACTAAGATTTGCACCCTCCAAACATGCGCGACTCAACTGAGCATCAACTAGAAATGCACCATTAAGGTCTGCATCTTGGAGATCGGCATCATTTAAATTTGCATTACTTAGATTGGCTCCACTTAAATCTGCTTTGGTCAATAAAGCGTCACAGAGGTTGACCGCATACAAACTTGCATGAGAAAGATCTGATGCCGAGAAATTTGCTTGGCTAAGATTAGCTTCACTAAAACTTGCCCCACTTAGATTAGCACCTTCAAGATTAGCTCCATTTAATTTTGCTCCATCTAAGTTAGCTCCTTTCAAAAATGCTTCTGCGAGATTTGCTCCCTCTAGATTGGCTCCGACTAGAGACACACAACTTAAATTGGCTCCTGTCAAGTCAGAGTTGGCGAGACTCACGGTATTGAGATTTGCGCCAGTTAGGTCAGCATCCCTTAGATTAGCCCGTTCCAACCTAGCACCATGCAAATCAGCCTTAATCAGACTAGCACCATTTAGATCCGCCTCACAGAGATTTGCATCGCTGAGGCTAGCACGGTATAGGACGGTGTTTTTTAGATTTGCACCATACAAATTGGCTTCATTTAAAGTAGTACAGGATAGGTTGACTTCACTCAGATTGGCATTAGCCAAATTGATCGCGGTTAACCCCACATTACTAAGATTTTCACGGCTGAGATCGATATCACTAAAATCTCGAAAGCCTTGGTTATAGCGATCGATCAGTTCTCTAGCTTTCATTACACTTTCACACCATATTTTTGCGATCGCATAGAAATGAGCTTTGCCCATTCCTATACGGTTATTACTTGTCCGTTGGCAAAATGGCTCCTGTCATATTTGCCCCGTCTAAATTTGTCCATAGCATGAAAGCTCCTCTCAGGTTTGTCCACAACATAAAAGCGCCTTTTAAATTAGCTCCTGTCAAACTAGCTCTAGTGAGGTTGGCACGATTGAGATTTGCCCTACTTAAACTAGCTCCATTGAGTACAGCTTCATCAAGATTTGCACCAGTGAGATTTGCTTCGTTTAAAGTTGCATTATGCAAATTAGTGCGAATTAAGTAAGCACCACGTAGATCGACATTGCTCAAATCAGCACCACTTAAATTTGCACCCATTAAGTTCGCACCACTTAAATTTGCACCACTGAGGTTGGCATTGGATAGATTCACCCCATTCAGGTTTGCACCACTGAGGTTTGATTTCATCAAAAATGCACCCGTGAGATTAGTCCAACTTAGGTCAGCCTCAGACAAATTGGCTTCGTTTAAATTTGCCCAACTCAGATCAGAGCCCACTAAATTTGCCTTTTCTAGGTTTGCTCCTAGTAAATTTGCCCAGCCCAAGTTAGCGCGACTAAGTGAACCACCACTTAAATTTGCCTCAACAAGATCGACAGCGTTGAGATTTGCAGCATTTAAGATTGCACCTCCAAGATCGACTCCATGCAACTCTGCGCCTGTAAGGTTTGCTTCCGTCAAATCAACATTCATCAAGCAAGCCTGACTTAAGTTCGCCCCACTGAGATTTGCCTTAATCATCAGTGCACCTGTGAAGTCAGAATCACTTAGATCTGCGCCCAATAAATTCGACTCAATAAAGAATGTGCCATTTAGCTTAGCCCGACTAAGATTTGCACCATTAAGGCAAGCTCCTGTGAGTGTGGCAAGACTAAGATCAGCATTGATCAAAGATGCACTAGTTAGATTTGCCGAGTTAAGATTGGCGGCTACTAGATAGGCTTCATTGAGGCTGGCTCTTTGAAGATCGGCTTTGATTAAGAAAGCAGAAGTAAGATTTGCTTTGGATAAATTTGCTTCGCCCAGATTGGCTCTGTTTAAATCAGCTCTATGCAAAAATGCACCTGTAAGATTCGCTTTGGAAAGCATCGCATCTGCCAGTTTAGCGCCACTCAGATTAACGCGCTTAAGATCTGCTCCTTTGAGGTTGATTCTTTCTAGGCTCGATTTGGTAAGATTTGCTTTGGTAAAGTCGGTAAGATTCACGCCTGCCTCATTTTGATTCGTTGTACTCGTTACATCTCAAGAAGATTTTTGGACATATTCTTAAATTAATTAAATATGTGAGCGTTCTTTAGTTCTCCTTGATTTGGCTTGACAAGATGGCTGCGTCTCAATTTTTAGGGATCATGACGATTCATGATGTATTTTCTAACTTCTAGAATGTTTTTATAAAGTAAAGCGCTTTGCGATGAACTTTATAGCTTCTACAATTGGAGTGATTTGGTATAAAGTACGACGCTTTGCTCCGTGCTTTATAACTTCTATAAATACAATACATGAGGAAAATGAAGATGAGATCGCCTTGCAATATTTGGCTTAGATACTCAAGTTTTGATTAAGGGTTTGATAACGAATGACAAATACTGATTTACAACAGGCTATTCAGCCTGCCTCAGATCGTTTTTTAGGTAAGGTTTATTTAGTAGGCGCAGGTCCTGGGGACTCAGGGTTAATGACTCTGAAAGGTAAAGCATTATTGGAGACATGTGATGTAGTGCTTTACGATGCTTTGGTTAGCGATGAGATTCTTGCCATGATTAACCCGATCGCCGAGAAAATTCATGCAGGTAAGCGGCGTGGCAATCATTCTTTACTACAAGAAGAGACTACGAAATTATTAATTGAGAAAGCTCAGGAACATGCTATAGTCGTCCGCTTGAAAGGGGGAGATCCGTTCATTTTTGGTCGTGGCGGCGAAGAGCTTGCTGATTTGTGTATGGCGGGAATTGCAGTGGAGGTGGTTCCAGGTATTACTTCAGGGATTGCGGCTCCTGCCTATGCAGGCATTCCCCTGACCCATCGTGATTTTAGCTCATCGGTAATTTTTGTAACAGGGCATGAGTCGGCGGGGAAATATCGTCCACAGGTTAACTGGACAGCGATCGCCCAAGCTGCCGAAACGATAGTGGTGTATATGGGATTGCATAATTTAGGTGAAATTGTCCCCAAAGCGATCGCGGCAGGATTACCAGAAGCGACACCTGTAGCTATAATTCGTCAGGGGACCCGTTCTGATCAGTCAGAATTGATTGGCTGTTTGGGTAATATCGTCGAACTTGTTCAAGTAAGTAATTTTGCGCCACCTGCGATCGCGGTTATAGGCAATATTGTCAATTTTCGCAACTGCATCTGAGTGCTAAGCTAAATCTTTTTAAGGGAAAAAAGCTAATGGGAACCAGCAAAGTGAGTATTCCTGCTGAAATCGAAAGTAATAACCATCGTCTTGAAGTACAAATACAAGACATTTTAGAAGCGATCGCGGCTACGGAGTCATTTGTATCAGAGATAGATTTTATGCAGTTTAGTCGCGATCAAAAAACGATTTTTGCAGTAGAAAGGGCGCTTGGGCTAATCGGTGCAACTGCGAAGAGATTACCGATTAGTTTTATGGATCAGTATCCTCAAATTAACTGGCGACGCTTGACTAGTGTTGGCGATAGCTTGATGTTTGGGTACTTAGAAGTAGATCTCAGTACTTTGTGGGAGCTAACTCATCATGATGTGCCTTTTATCAAGGAGTTAATGGGAAAAGCGATCGCCAATTTATAACTCTATAGCTATGTAAAAAAAGGCAGCACGAAGTGCTGCTTTTTTTAGGCACAGATCCATCCTTCGAGGCGATCGCAGGTTTCAGGAATTCCATAATTGTCTTGACGAGAAGCCTGTGCTGTTTGGATTGCTGCAAGTACAGCATCGATTGTGTCTCCTGATGCATCACTTACACATTGCCCCTCAAGCTGCTGATCAACTTTGACAGTAAAGTTATATTTTGTTTGGGATATGGGCGATCGCACCTGATTAATTATTTCTTGGCGCAAAAATTGAATTTCCGAGGTTTGTTTTTGCTTGTTATCGGATTTATAGCTTTGCTTGCCTATGATACTTCTTGCGATTAAGGCGGGATAAATTTCGATGACAATGCGTGGATCATTAGTCGGATGACATGGCAAAATGCTAAACCCTGCCTTAAGCATTCGGGGTGCACCTTCAAAAAACATTTTCCCAACAGGTACACCATAAATTTTCATCGGACTAATTGCACCTGTGAGTCGATCAGTCTGGCGTAAATGTTCGCGATCGCCGTTAGCGCGACCCTGACGATATTGATTTAAAGTTTCCACAAATTCTGGCTTTGTCATTTGTCCAATGAGAGCGACATACTCTGCCCAAGGTTCTCCCCATCGTAAGTTCTCGATTAATTTGCGTGGTTGTCCTAAAGGGAAATCAACTCCAGCAATCCAAGATGGCGATCGCTGGAGAAAATCCATGAAAGAGAGAAAGTCTGTAAAACGATAGAACTTCTCAATGTGTAGAGTATCTGCTTCTAGAAATGACTCTACACAAGTAATTACCTTTGTTTTACTAGGTGCGCTTGTAAAATCAATCCCATATATTTTCATAATACTCTCAACAAGGATTTATCGTAGTAAGGATAGGCGGCGCGAAGCGCTGCCTATCCTTTTCTTATCTATCTCTAATACCAAAGCACAAAATGGCTACGCCATTTTGTGCTTTCAAAACCCTTACAGGGTTTGGTTTTTAATTCACAGAAGTGTCGCCACACTTCTGTGAATTACTAATGTTACGTAGAACAAAGATCTTCATAATTGTTTCTATGTCATCTTAAAAGAGGATTTGGAGACCAAATCCCTACATATTTGTAAAAGTAGGGGCTTGGTCTCCAAGCCCAAATCTCAGACTTC
>JBJTVM010000149.1:0-2151 GCA_046081205.1 Pseudanabaena sp.
TCAGATTTAAATCTTTGGGTTGATTTGGAAGAACGCGATCGCATGTTAGCAATTTTAGAAGTTGAAGGAAGGGTATTTAACTACGAAGCGAATTTTGTAACCAAGGGTGGCAAAAGATTTACGGGATTGATTTCTTCGGAAACCATTGAGTTTGGCGGCAAGGTTTTTGCGATTTATGCTGTCAAGGATATTAGTGATCGCAAGATTATCGAAGAAAATATCAAACAGAGTGAAAAGAAATATCGCGATCTCGTGGAATCAGCTAATTGTATTATTCTGCGGTGGGATACGCAGGGTCGGATTTGTTTCTTAAATGATTATGGATTGAAGTTTTTTGGCTATCGATTAGAAGAAATTATTGGTACATACATACTAGATACATTTGTTTCAGCTAGGGATGTATCAGGCGAAGATCTGCGAAACATGATTTCGGAAATATGTTGTGCTCCTGAGAAATATCAACTCAACGAGAATGAGAATATTTGCAAAGATGGGCGGCGTGTCTGGGTAACTTGGTCGAATAAGCCGATCTATAACGATCAGGGACAGTTAATTGAAATTCTATCGGTAGGGACAGATATTACCGATCGCAAACGAGCTGAAAAGGAACTGCAATCTGCTAAAGAAGTTGCCGATACGGCAAATCGGGCTAAGAGTGAGTTTCTTGCCAACATGAGCCACGAGTTACGCACTCCCCTGAATGGCATTCTCGGCTATGCTCAAATCCTCAAGCGTAGTTACGATCCTGATAAACATAGAGCTGGCTTAGAGGTGATTCAACGTAGTGGTGAGCATTTGCTAACTTTGCTTAATGACATTCTCGACCTTTCTAAAATTGAAGCAAAGAAGCTAGAACTGAATCCGAGTGAATTTGATCTTCCGAAGTTGCTCCAAAGTATTACGGATATGTTCCAACTGCAAGTGGGCGCGAAGGATGTTCAGTTAGTTTATCAACCACTGACAACGTTGCCCACTACGATGTATGGCGATGAAAAGCGATTGCGCCAAGTGTTAATTAATTTATTTGGGAATGCGGTTAAATTTACTGATCGCGGTAATGTCTCTCTAATCGTCAGCGCTCAACCCCTCGAATCCAGTAATAAATATAAAGTCCGTTTTGCGATCACTGATACAGGTGTGGGTATTGATCCTGATAAGTTAGACGATATATTTTTGCCATTTCAGCAAGTTGGCGATCGCGCAAGGCAGTATTCTGGTACTGGTTTGGGCTTACCGATTTGTCAAAAGATTGTAGAAATGATGGGAGGACAACTGCATGTGGAGAGTAAATTAAATGAGGGTAGTACCTTTTGGTTTGAAATAGAGTTAACTGAAGTTCCTAATCATGTTCCCCATGTAATGATTGATAGTCGTACAATTACGGGCTACTTAGGGGAGCGGTGCAAGATTTTGATTGTTGATGATAAGACTGAAAATCGCATGGTGTTATGTGATTTGCTTACTCCACTTGGATTTATTGTGGCTGAAGCGATCAATGGTTATGACTGTATTACGCAAGCGCAGATCTTTGAGCCAGATTTAATTTTGCTGGACATGGTGATGCCGCAACTTAATGGACATGAAACCACAAAGCAGTTGCGTCAGTTGCCAATGTTCCAGAAAACGGCGATCGTGATGGTTTCGGCGAGCGCTTTCAATCAAGATCGGAATTTGAGTATTGCGGTTGGGTGCAATGATTTTATTGCCAAGCCTGTTGATCCAGACACGCTATTTTATACGATGCGATCGCTCCTCAATTTGGAATGGCTATACGAAGATGCACTTACTCATGCTCCTAATGCCATAGATGTTAGCAATGATAAGGCTGAGGCGATCGCGCAACCCCTGATTCCACCCCCCAACTACACAATCGAAAAGTTATTGCAACTGGCTCGGATGGGTGATGTGCTGGCAATTCAGGATGAAGTTACGCTTCTACAGGCGACTGATGCTAATTTTAGTCCCTTTGCAAATCAAGTGTTAGACTATGCCCGTGATTTTCAAATCAAACGCATTCGCGAATTTTTAGAATCCATCATATAGCCTTGATCAGGCTAGTGAAGTACAGGTTTGTTTTCCCGCCTTCGGCGGGAAAACAAACCTATGTACCTCGCTTGCTTGAAAAGCGCTATATAGCAACGCAATAGATAG
>JBJTVM010000150.1:0-9373 GCA_046081205.1 Pseudanabaena sp.
GTAAGTATGGGCGGCGCTTCGCGCCGCCCATCCTTACCTATTTAGCACCACCAAAATCAGGATTTAAAGAACGGAACTTTAAAGGCGTTAATGAAGATAGCTGAACTAACAGAAAATGAACTGTAATAAAAAAGCCCTCGCTTAGCGAGGGCTTTTTTGATGATTAGTCAAAACCGAGAAGATCAAAAATATCGCGATCCTTCAAAGGTTGGGCATAGAGTGGTTCAGCATCTTCAAGCATTGTTTTGGCTAGCTTGAGATATTCTTGCTGTACAGTGAGGACTTCTGGATCAGGCTCCATCTCAAATACAGTACATTTCTTGAGGCGGCTACGGCGGATAGCATCAACTGCCCTGAAGTGAGCCAAGGTTTTTAAGCCAACACGCTCGTTAAACTTGTCGATTTGATCAGTCCCTTCACTACGGTTAGCAATAATGCCACCAAGACGCACACGGTAGTTTTTCGCCTTTGCTTGGATTGCAGCCACGATGCGATTCATTGCAAAGATCGAGTCAAAGTCATTGGCAGTCACAATCAAGCAATAGTGAGCATGTTGTAATGGTGCAGCAAAGCCACCACAAACCACATCACCCAATACATCAAAAATCACAACATCAGTATCTTCTAGCAGATGATGCTCTTTGAGAAGTTTAACGGTTTGACCAGTGACATAGCCACCACAACCAGTACCTGCAGGAGGACCACCAGCCTCAATACACATGACTCCATTGTAGCCTTCAAACATGAAGTCATCAGTCTGCAATTCTTCAGAATGAAAGTCAACGGTTTCAAGAACATCGATTACGGTTGGAACCATTCTCTTAGTAAGAGTGAAAGTGCTGTCATGCTTAGGATCACACCCAATTTGGAGGACACGCTTGCCAAGGTGAGAGAATGCTGCCGATAGATTGGAAGAAGTAGTGGATTTACCGATACCGCCTTTACCATAGACGGCAATTACCAAAGCACCCTCAATAACCATTCCTGGATCTTGATGTACCTGAACACTACCTTCTCCATCTTCGCATTTAGTAATTGATGGTGGATGCGCTGTTAATACTGCCAAAATTAACTCCTAAATATAAATAATTTAAATTTTTAAGACCCTCACTCCTAGCCCTCCTCCCGTAGAAGAGAAGACTAGGGAGTGAGTATAATTACTTTCCGATCGCTGCTTTTGCATCGTAGAGGGTTTCTACGGTGATCGAAGTGATACCGCGATCGCTCGCAAATTTCTCAGTATTGCGCTTGATTTTACCTCGTACAAAGAAAGGAATCTTCTTCAACTCAGCTTCACCATCAGCGCTCCAAGTAATTCCTTGCAACTCTTGAGTCACTTCCACAGGCGTAAGAACGGCTTGGTTAGAACCACTTGTCGAGGCGATCGCGATCGCTTCTCCCACTGGTTCTGTCGATAACGTTTCGCGGCGATTTTCCTGTGATGGCGCAGTGTGCAGATGGCTCATATGACCTTCCGCAAACTCAAAGTCTTCACGGAACATCCCGATCAAATGCTCCTCTAGACCCATCATCAAAGGATGCACCCAGCTATCAAAAATCACATTTGCGCCTTCCCACCCCATTTGGGGTGAGTAACGAGCAGGTACATCTTGAACATGGATTGGCGCAGAAATTACCGCACAAGGGATACCCAAGCGTTTGGCAATATGCCGTTCCATCTGAGTGCCAAGCACTAGTTCTGGAGCGGCTTCAGCGACCTTAGCTTCCACAGCAAGATAATCATCACTAATTACGGCTTCAAGTCCGTGCTTTTTGGCTACTTCGCGCACTTCTCTGGCAAATTCACGGCTATAGGTTCCAATACCTACAAGGGTAAAGCCTAGTTCTTCCGTAGCAATTCTTGCTGCTGCTAAGGCATGAGTGGCATCACCAAAGATGAACACGCGCTTGCCTGTTAGATAGGTGGAGTCAACTGATCGCGAATACCAAGGAAGTCTGGAAGCATTAGCTTCGGAGGCTGATGATACTCTTGCAGCATCCCAGTTTCCTAACGTATCAGATTGCGATCGCTGCAATGCTTGACTAACATCAATATCCGCGACCCTACCAATTTCGGTAATAAAGTCACGAGTTGCACCCACACCAATTGGCACTATCTTTACGACTGGTTGGGCAAAACTGCGAGTCAGCCAAGTACAAGTAGTAAGCGCAATTTCAGGATAAAGGCAAATATTAAAATCAGCGTCGGGAATCCGCATTAAGTCATCTGGTGTCGCACCCATCGGAGCAACTACATTTACATCAACGCCAATTTCTCCAAGTAACTTAATCACTTCGCGAATATCATCACGACACCTAAAGCCCAATGCTGTTGGACCAATGATATTTGCTTTGGGGCGAATATGGGGATCGCGCTTAGGTCTTGGGGTATTTGGTGGTGGGACAACTGGCAAAAGTAAAGTACGCACTAAGTGATATAAAGTTTCACTTGCACCCCAATTCTCTTTTTTGGAATAAGCAGGCAATTCTAAACCTACAATTGGAATTGGTATACCCATACCTTTAGCGAGAGAGCCTGGTTGATCTTGAATTAGCTCAGCCGTGCAGCTTTCGCCAACTAACATTACTTGAGGCTTAAATCTCTCATAAGCATCACGCACTGAAGTCTTGACCATTTCCGCGGTATCACCACCCAAGTCGCGAGCCTGAAAAGTCGTATAGGTTACTGGTGGGCGGCGATCGCGTCGCTCGATCATTGTAAACAGCAGGTCGGCGTAGGTGTCACCTTGTGGTGCATGAAGTACATAATGCAATCCTTCCATACTAGTTGCAATTCGCATTGCTCCGACATGGGGAGGACCTTCATAAGTCCAGAGGGTTAATTCCATAGGTTGAATGATTGAGAATTGGTGATTGGTGATTGGGAATTGGTGATTGGTAACGATCCCCCCAGCCCCCCTTGTAAAGGGGGGAGAATCAAGAATTATCTTCTTCCCCCTTTACAAGGGGGATTGAGGGGGATGTCATATTTAAACTGTCAGCCGTCTTCGTCTCTCAAGTGGTCGGGCAAATAATTCGGCTAAGTCGGCAGCTTGGTCATAACCATGAATTGGTGAAAATACTAATTCGATTGACCATTTAGTTGCCATACCTTCAGCTTCGAGAGGGTTGGCTAACCCTAAACCACAGACGGTAATATCAGGGCTAGCTTCTCGACAGCGATCTAGCTGCTTTTCGACATCCTGACCTTCTGAAAGAGCTGTTCCAACTGGTAGTAGGTTAATTTCGCTGTCCATCAATAGGCGATCAATATAAGGCGTACCGACTTCGGCTAGCTCCATACCACATTCTCTAGACAGAAACCGAGCCAAAGGAATTTCTAACTGTGAGTCAGGGAATAAAAATGCTTTTCGACCTGCTAGAGCTTGACTATAGCGCTCCAAAGCAATTTTGCCACGGCTTACAGAGGGGGCGATCGCCTGTTCAAACTGGTCATCAGCAATATTCCAAGCATCAGCCGCAGTCTTTAACCATGCAGTCGTCCCTTCGATCCCAAAAGGATAGGGCGATGGCAATAGAGTTGCACCTCGAGCAATTAGCGATCGCACAGTTTCGCTTAAAAATGGCTGTGCTAGGAGTAACTTCGTACCTTTCCCAATGGGCGGTAAATTTGCCGCACGACGAGGCGGAAAGAAATAAACAGGCCCAATCCCCATTTTGTCAAATAGTCTTTGGAACTGGTCTTCCACCACGTCCGCGAGACTGCCAACTACCATTAAACTTGGTTCATCTTGGCTACGGGGCAATACGGGAACCATGGATCCCAGACATGCATCTTCACCCTGCGTAAATGTAGTTTCAATGCCGCTGCCAGAGTAATTGAGGATTCTGACTTTTGGAAAGAATCTGTGATTTAGGCGTTCGGCAGCTTTGGCGAGATCAAGCTTAATTACCTCGGAGGGACATGATCCCACTAAGAACAAAGTACCAATATCAGGGCGACGCTCCAATAACTGATCAACAACCCGATCAAGTTCTTCGTTAGCGTCGGCAAGCCCAGCCAGATCTCGTTCACCAAGAATTGCGGTTCCAAATCTTGGCTCGGCGAAGATCATTACTCCTGCCGCCGACTGGATCAAATGGGCGCAGGTTCGTGATCCCACCACAAGGAAAAAAGCGTCCTGCATTTTACGGTGTAGCCAGACGATTCCTGTCAAGCCACAAAATACTTCTCTCTGTCCACGTTCTTTAAGTACGGGCAGATCAGCAGTTGTTTGATTTTTTATATGGGCAGGAACTTCTGTGCAAGGCTCTAAAGCCATGTTTTGCTCTCCTATTGGGCTAAATACCTAGTTTTTTCTTAAAAAGGCTAAGCCTTCATCTTTTGCAGGACTATGCCCTGTCTTAAGTCAAAAAGTTGTTTGACTGCTAAGCAATCGCATAAGTTAATTCCCTTTACTATATTTAGTAAAGCCGAGTGATGGGGCAAAAAGTTGCAAAGGTTTACAGGAATCCCCCAATACCAAAGCTCAAAATGGATAAACCATGTTTCGCCATTTGCGGCGTACGAAGCACGCCGCAAATGACTATATCGAACTCACGTTATTTTACAGCGACCCCTTACAGCCTGTTGAGGCTTTGAGTAGTACAGAAATATTTTTGAAAGTGGCGCTTCGCGCCACTTTCAAAAATATTTCTGGGTTTTAAGTAAGCGCAAAGCGCTGTATTGATATATTTGATGCTGAAAGGCAAAGCAACCGTAACTAAATGCTAGATTTTTGGACTAAAACCAGTGGGACTTGGATTAATGTTTTGGCGATCGCCTTCGGCACATTCCTCGGACTCATTTTACGCGGTCGTTTTCTTTCTCAGTCACTACCCATTCTCAAACAGGCGATCGGGTTAATCACCATGTTTGTCAGTATAAATATGGCAAATAGCTTACTCAAAATTAAAGTTGGTGCTTTAGATGGCGTGATTCTAGCGTTGATTGCCTTAATTATTGGAGGAGTAATTGGTGAATTTGGTCAGATCGAGAAACGTCTAGAATCCATTGGCGATTGGCTGAAGGCAAAATTTAAAGGTAAGGGTAAATTTACAGAAGGATTTGTTGCAGCTAGCTTATTGTTTTGCATCGGTCCTATGGCAATTATCGGCAGCCTCAATAACGGGTTGATTGGTGATAACAATCTTCTGTCACTGAAATCCGCGCTTGATGGATTTATTTCAATTGTATTTGCTAGCACCTATGGAATCGGTGTTGGATTCTCGGCTTTACCCGTTGCCCTATATCAAGGGAGTTTGTCTTTGCTTGCTGGAAGCTTGACACAAAGCTTGCCCGATCCCGCTAATGCTCAGCCTGTCCTAATCATTACGGGCGTTGGCGGTTTAATGCTTTTGGGACTGGGGTTAAACCTATTAGAACTTGCCAAAGTCAGAGTTGCCTCTTTCTTACCTGCTTTAGCGATCGCGCCATTAGTTTACTGGCTAGCTGATAGCCTTAAGTAATTCCAGCTCCTGTGACGCTGAAAAAAACAAATAGCATGAGGCGGCGCTTCGCACCGCCTCATGCTATTTGAGTGTTACGTCCTAACAAGACGTGAGTTAGATACAACCTACATTCAGCAGGTTAAATTTGAAATAAGGTATTTTTAATTAAGAGCATTCAAAATAGCCAAATGCCTCAGATAGACGTACAAGACATAGACCATCTAGGTATAATTGCTGGGATAGTAGATGAAATCGGGATAGTAGAAATCATAGATCGGGAGCTAGGAAGCCATCCGCAAGAGAAAGTAAGTGCGGGGCAAGTGGTGAAAGCGATGATTTTGAACTGCATGGGTTTCTTGACGGCCCCTTTGTATTTATTCAGTGACTTTTTTTTAGGAAAAGCGACAGAACATCTAATCGGAGCAGGAGTAAAAGCAGAATATCTAAACGATAGTCGCTTGGGGAGAGTGATGGATCAACTATACGGATATGGCATCACGCTAATATTTGTGAAGATAGCGACAGAGATGTGTAAACGATTTGGAGTAAGCGTCAAGAATACGCATCTTGATGGCACAAGTATGTCAGTGCATGGGAAGTATCAAACAACGGAAACAGGAGAAGAAAATTTAGTCGAAGATGACTCAGCCGAGCCAATAGCGATCGCAATTACGCAAGGATACTCACGAGACCATCGCCCAGACTTGAAGCAATTTACATGGCATTTACTGACTAGTGAAGAAGAAGGAATCCCCATATTCATGAATATTGCAGATGGGAACAAAACAGACCAGAGCGCTTTTCCAGAGGTAATCAAAGCATTTCAGGCAGAATGGGAAGGAGAACAACCAGACTTGTACGTAATGGATGCAGCCTTCTATAGTGAAGCAAATCTGAAGGAATTTGGTCATAGCATCAATTGGATTAGCCGAGTACCAGCAACGATAAAAGCCGCACAGGAATTAATCCAAACTATATTGCCTGAACAATTCAGTGAGCAGAAAGACCACAAAGGTTATCGTTTTTGCGTAGTCTGTAGTACTTATGCGGGTATCAAACAGCAATGGATTGTTGTCGAAAGCCAACAACGCATGGAATCCGACCTCAAAACTTTATCGAAGCAGATAGAGAAAACCTTAAAAGAGAAAGATAAAGGTCTAAAGAGCTTAATGAATAAAAGTTTTGCCTGTGAAGCTGATGCCCTCAGTGCGATCACGTACTTTGAGAAAACGCTGAATTACCACAGTCTTGATGAACCTAAAATCCTTGCTCAACCGCATTATTCGCAAAGAGGTCGTCCCAATACTGAAGCAACTCATCATTCCTTTCACATTCAGTCAACTTTAGTCGAGAACCCTGTAATCATTGCTGTTCATCGTCAACAGGTTGGGCGCTTTATTCTTGCCACCAATTCGCTGGATTCTGAAAAATGGACTGAATGCGAAATCTTACGGGAATATAAGGCACAGCAACCTACGGAACGGGGATTTCGCTTTCTCAAAGACCCTCTATTCTTTGCTTCCAGCGTTTTTCTCAAAAATACGAAACGGATCATGGCTTTGGCGATGATCATGACTCTTGCTCTCATGGTCTATAGTTTGGGGCAAAGACAACTCAGACTTGCTTTAGAGAAAGCCAATGCGACTCTTCCTGATCAAAAAGGTAAGCCCTCGCCTCGCCCTACTTTACGTTGGATACTTCAGTGCTTTCTCTCTGTCCATTTGGTCTTTCTTGACCATCTTAAATATCAGATTAAGCTTACAAATAGACAAAATCTAATTTTGCAGTTTCTCGGCCCCTCTTCTCGTAAATATTATTTTTTGTCTTAAATAACCTGCTGAATGTAGGCTATATAGCAACGCAATAGATAGCTAGGACAAATCAAACCCCAAAAGATGAGTGGCGGCGCTTCACGCCGCCACTCATCTTTTGGGGTTGTTACTATATGAGGGTTTATTTTTTAATTTACAAAATTGCTGTATTTATGAATTTGTGATAGTAGGACATATCCATTCGTATTTATTGGGAAATACAAAATTAGTGAAAGACATGGATATACTGATATCCAGAGATTTGACGGCGTGCCACCAACCGACGGGTAAAAATATTGCGTCTCCTGGCTCTAAAGTCACTTCAATAATAGGAATTTTTTGAAACAATGGATACTTTTCATAGTCAGGATTTTCACAGTCAACTTCACTAAAAACACCTCGGTAGTTGTAAATCATGTGGGTGTAATAGGGAGGAATAATCTTCCATACTTTACGACCATAGACCTGCACAAAAATTAGATTAATAGGATCGTGATGTAATGGAGTAATTGTTCCTGCGGGGCCAAACCAGAAAAAAGTAGTGCCATTGATATTGGTCGGATCAAGATATTCAGGAAATATCTCGATATCTTCTAGCAAACCACGTAAAGCTGTCTTTTCGATATTGCCGTTGTTTGCCACCATGTAGTAGTTGTTTGTTGCCCCTCCACTGACTACGGTTTTAGCATAATCAGCCATTCGCATTTTTTTGCGATGTTGATCGACATTAATCTCATAAAGTCGATCGCTGTCGCGATCGCTTTGTACTTCTATCTCAACCTCACCATATTTCCCATGAAGATATTCAGGATTCCATTTTGAAATGGCTGACCAGTTCTTGGCAATGCTTGGAAAAATTAGGGGAATATTTTTGCAGTAGTAGTTTTCTAAAAACTCTGCCCTAGAAATACGCTCTCTGCGCTCAATGGTATGGGAGCGAGGGGAGAGAAACGAAAGCTCTGCCAAAATATTGGCATGGGATTCTATTTTTTTAAGGACTTGGACATATTTATGTCCTGCTTGAAAGTAAGGATTTTGATGAAGCGAACTTACTTCTAGTCGGGCTGCGCTGGGACTGATACCATGGATAATTAATTGCTGCACAATTAACTGATCGTCCATCCCCGCAAACTTGCTATCAGCAATCCATCGTCGCCAAGCATCAGTAACAGGCTCAGAAGTAACAACAATCTGCGAGAAGTAGCGCGGATCAAAAGTCGAAAAACTTGTTTGAGATTTTGAGATTTTAGGATTTTGCAGCATAAGACTCAATTTTTGAAGATCGTCCTATTTCTATCTTAGAGCGATCGCATTAGAAGGGGGTGCTTTGCACCCCCTTCTAATTTCTAAGACATAGCTTGAATGATGTAGTCAAAGTAAGGCTCAGTGGTAGCAGCATCATCTTTGCTGAGTAAGGCTAGAGATGCATTCTTGAGGCAACGAACTGCATCAGCCATTCCGACTAAAGGCACACCGAGGGAATTGTACATTTCACGGACACCGATGATGCCGATTTTTTCGATCGGATCTTTATCACCTGCCAAAACCCCATAGGTGGTGAGGCGAATGTACCATGTGAAGTCTCTCAGGCACTGGTTACGTTGCTTTTGACCATAGGCATTACCACCTGGAGAAATGTAATCAGGATGAATTTTAAATAGTTCTTCAGTGGCTTTCTTGACGATCTTGTCTTCACTTTCTGCCAAGGTTGTGGCAATGCGTACCCTTTGAGCGCCAGTGGCGAGAAAGTCCTGCACACTTTGTAACTCAGAAATGCTGGGATAACGGAGTTCTTCGTCGGCTCTTTCTAAAACTTGACTAACTACACTCATAATTAAAATAAAAAATTTAATATATTCGCCTTCTAGTCTACCAAAAGCGGTGAATGCGCCAAGAATTTGTAATAAAATCACAAATCTTCATAATCAAAACCTAAAAGTAGAGATGCGGTGCAAAGCAGCGCATCTCTACTTTTAGGTTAGAGCAAAAATCTGAAAGTGATGCTTCGTCTCACTTTCAAATTTTTGCTTGAGGTTTCCAGTTATAGCTATAGCAACATGTATCAGGGCAAACCCAAACCCAAAAAGAGAATTGCGGCGCTTCGCGCCGCA